>JAHITZ010000001.1 GCA_018817405.1 Nanobdellota archaeon | reverse complement strand
GTGATTTTAGCGGGCTTATGATTACGTCGAAAATCAACAGATGCACCACGCGTAAAACGAAAGGACGCCCAGTTCCGAACGAAGTGAGGAATTGACGCTTCGCGTCAACCCTTTAGGGCTGGGAGGATGTCACTCGATAATGAAAACAAAAGAGAAGAGAGGGGGGTTTGTTTTCAAGATGTTGATATTGTGTCATAAGTTAATAGGCGGTCGGTAAAAGGGACCTCGGATTAAGTAGGGGTTGCCTGTTCTTCCTGCAGCGTAAAGGTCTGCTTGGTGTTCATCTTTGATTCCAAAAGCATGACCCTGTTCGTGGTACATTGTGTTTAAAGTGAAAGGGCTTGGGAAATCTGTTCCATATTCTCCCCTTAGGCCTTCGCCAGTTTGTGTCCCTGACCTGACAAAACCAGCAATGTTTTTTGGAAGAGTTGATTTTGGAACTGGTTGAATTTTTTCTTCGATTGCTGAGAGTTTTTGCTGAGTCGATGGTTCTGTATGATATTTGGCATTAGCAGGAAGGTTTATAGATGGAAATAGCAGGGCTAATAGGGTTGCATATTTCAAGAACCTGTTTGGTTTTTTCATTTTGTTATAGAAAGAAAAGGTTTAATAAAGTTATTTGATAACAGAGTTTATGGTAAAGAAAGATGTTAAAGGAGATGAGAAGAGTGTGAAAGGACTCACTGTTAGCAAGAAAGGTAATTTCTCTAAGTGGTTTTCTGAGATTGTGCAGAAGGCAGAATTAGGAGATTTGAGATATAATGTTAAGGGTTTTCTTGTTTTCCAGCCGTGGAGTGTTTTTTGTATGGAGAAGATGTATTCTTATTTTGAAAAGACCCTGCAGAGAAAAGGGCATGAACCTTATTTCTTTCCAACGTTGATTCCAGAAGAGAACTTTAAGAAAGAGGCAGGACATGTCGCAGGTTTTACTCCTGAAGTTTTTTGGGTTACTCATGGAGGAGAGACAAAGTTTAATGAGAAGCTAGCTTTAAGGCCGACTTCTGAAACTGCTTTTTATCAGATGTTTTCGTTGTGGATTCGGAGTTATAATGACCTGCCGTTTAAGACTTACCAGAGAGCGAATGTTTTTAGGTATGAGACAAAGGCGACTCGGCCGTTTTTGAGGAGTAGGGAGTTTCATTGGATTGAGACGCATTGTGCTTTTGCTAGCGAGAAGGATGCGATGAAGCAGGTTCATGAGGACATGGATACGACCAAGGAGATTCTGCATGATATTTTTGGATTGCCTTTTATATTTTTTGAGAGGCCGCAGTGGGATACTTTTCCTGGAGCAGAGAAGACCTTTGCAACAGATGTTTTGAATCCAGATGGAAGGGTTGTGCAGCAACCGTCAACACATTTTATCAAACATGATTTTGCTGAGGCGTTTGATATTAAGTTTAAAGATAAGGATGGGAAAGATAAATACGTTTACACGACTTGTTATGGGCCGGCGATGTCACGCATTTTTGCTAGTGTTGTGATTGTTCATGGGGATGATAAAGGCCTTAGGTTCCCCTGGGAAATTGCTCCGAAGCATGTTGCGATTGTTCCGATTGATACAAGCAAGGAACTTGTTAAGAAAGCTGAGCAGTTGAAGGAAAAGATTGGAGATTTTGCAGATGTTGTTATTGATACCAGTAATAAAACTCCTGGGGAGAAGTTTAATCATTGGGAGATGAAAGGAATTCCTGTCAGGATTGATATTGGGAAGAAAGAGATGAAGGGGAAAAAGTTGAGCGTGTTTAGGAGGGACTTGAATAAAAAGGAAACTATTGCTGAGAATGATTTAATGAATTATTTAGAAAAGGTGAAGAAGGAGAGTGGGAAGAATTTAATTAACCAGGCAGATGATTTGTTTAGTAACAGGATTGTTAATGTTTCAAATATTGATGAAATGAATAAGGCGATTGCAAAGGGGAATATTGCGCGGTGTGGTTTTTGTTCTATTAATCGTGATGGGGAAAAATGTGCAGAGGTTGTTGAGAAAGATGTTGGGGCAAAGGTTAGGGGAGTTAATTTGAAGAAAGAAACTCCGAAGGGAATGTGTGCGGTTTGTGATAAGAAGGCTAAGCATGTTGTTTATATTGCTAAGGATTATTAGTGTATCATCGAGATAGGTCTATAGATAAGTGGGTGGATTGTGTCAAGATGCTTGAAAATAATTATGATGACAAAATCCTCCAGAGGTATATTTTGATTCCCATTTGGGTTTAATACATCAAGATTTGCATTTTGCGTAAACTCCCTACTTTAGTTCGTAAGAAAGTAAATGCAAATCTTGACTGTGCTCAAGACCCCAAGAATTCCTTACAGTAGAATTCTTGGCTGCGTTCAAGAATCTTCGATTCTT
>JAHITZ010000026.1 GCA_018817405.1 Nanobdellota archaeon | reverse complement strand
GATGAAATTCACCTAAGGGGTGCGGAAGAACCGATTGAATTCAAAAGGGCGGTTGTTGTTGAAGATGAGTTGGTTGAGGAAGAGTTATAAAGTTCTTAAAATTTTGTTGTGAATGAAGAAGAGAACATCGGCAGGTATTTTGATGTATCGCAGAAGAAATGGGAAGATTGAATTCTTTTTGGTTCATCCTGGCGGGCCGTTTTGGAAAGATAAAGATGAGGGTGCTTGGGGAATTCCAAAGGGAGAGGTTAATAATCCTGAAGAAGAGTTGTTTGATGTGGCTAAGCGCGAGATTATGGAAGAAACTGGGATAAAACCGCCAGAAGAGGAGGATAGGTATTTGCACCTTGGAGACGTTACCCTTAAATCTGGGAAGGTTGTGCATGCGTGGGCGTTTGAAGGTGATTGGACTGGACTGTTAATTTGCTCTTCTTGGTGCGAGGTTGAGTGGCCCCTTCGTTCTGGAAAGAAAATTAAGATTCAAGAAGTTGATAAGGCAAGGTTTTTTGATATTAAAAAGGCGAAGGAAAAGATAAACCCAGGGCAGTTTAAGTTGATTGAGAGATTAATTGGAAAGTTGGGAAATTAGTTATCACTTCAAAATAATAAAATACATAAGGTTTAAATAACCATTTTCTAACTAATTTTTATGAGAAAACTGATGGAAATTATTCTGGCTGGGGCAATAGCTGCAGCAGGGCAACCTGTAGAGGTCTTTCATAATTATGGCTTTAGTTCTCCTGTTGTAATTAGGCAACATGAAATATTTTACCTTGGGGACAAAAGAGAAGACGAAAAAGTTAGAGGTTTGCCAGCGAAAGAAAAGCTGGAACCCTGGGCCTTTGAAAACAAAGAGGTTTTTGCTTGATCGTGGCTCATATCTCGCCTTGGTGGGCTCTTTTGCTTATGCGATGACTCCTGAAGAATTAGATTCGTGTAGGCAAGGTTTTACTAACGAGAGAGCTAGCCATGGGCAGGGAACCTGCTCTTGTTTCAAGGAAGAGAGAAGATGGACCTTATGCAGTGGATGGTATAACATCTGTTGTTGATCCTGCAGAACTTAGAAAAGCTGGAATTACTAAACCTATGAATAATCCAGAGCCCTTGGAAGTTGAAGAAAAAAGAGATAACAGACTTTCAAAGAGGGAAATGCTAAGAAGACAAAGAATGTATGCTGTAAGGCAGAATGTTAGAGTTAAAGGTTACGTGCGAAGAGTTAGATAAAACCAAAACATATATAAATTCTGAGTGCTTTAATATAAGATGCAATGCGATAAGGATATGTGTGATTTGAATGCTATCTTTACTATTTCTAAATGCATCTTTGCAATTAAGATTATCAAGTAAACCTTTGTTGTTTACCGGTTTGCTTGCCCTTTACAATGGTTCTCAAAAAAGTTTATGCCAAATTTGAAGATACGATTTTTATAGAAGCGGAAAGTCTGTGGATGGAACATGTTTTATCTCAAATTGGGCAAGATAGTTTCAAAAGATTGAGAAACCTGCCAAATGAATTACTGGATGAAATGCGCTCATTTATCAAGAGAAACTCGTTGGCCATTGTTGCTTATCGCATTGAAAGTCGGAAGCCCTTGCATTATTGTTGTTCTAAATGTTTGAAAGCTCATCTGTTCAAAAAATGTCAAGATTTAGGATTGGAAAACTACCAGAATGCGATATCGAAAATCTTTGAATGTGAGGCTGGCCACGAAGGGTATTATCTTGATAATAAGAAGCTCATTGGGATTTAGTTGATGGGAAAGAAAAAGCTCTAGCTTCTTGTGGTGCCGGATTATCAATTTCCTTTAATAACTTTCTTGCAGCTGTATATCGCGCGGATTGATCTGTCATGAACAAAGTGTTCAAGGCTCTTGTCACTGGATTAGTTCCTTCATATGCTTCTACAAACCCTCGCGTGAATTTAACACCTTCTGCTCTAAATAATCTTTCTCTGTATCCTCTTGATTCTTGATGCCACCTTGTGTCTGGAAAGGGGTCCCCCAAGGCCACTGAGGGTAAAGACATTGCCATTTCAATCATTGATCCAATCATTAAAGTTGGAGATATCAACATTATTT
>JAHITZ010000025.1 GCA_018817405.1 Nanobdellota archaeon | reverse complement strand
TCGTGAGAAAGTAAATGCAAATCTTGACTGTGCTCAAGACCCCAAGAATTCCTTACAGTAGAATTCTTGGCTGCGCTCAAGAATCTTCGATTCTTGACGACCTGAGGCACGCCCCGGATTTTAGTCCGCGGGTTCTTGACAACACCAAATACAACAAAAACAATAACCAAGATAGCAATTAATACATCAATCCCAACACAGAAGAATACTTAATAAAGACAAGATTCTCTTTGTCAAATTAGATATTTATCTTCTTTTAACAAAATCAGAAAATTGTTTCTTGAAATGGATAAATCTTATTCTTGCTCGATGAGACATTCTCCTTTTCAGAATAGCACTTTCACAATATTTATTAATGATGGAATTAATCATATGATATGAAAAAAGGTGAGATTATTGGGATAGTTGCAATTATGATTCTTGTTCTGGGTTTTATTTATATGTATGCTCCTGAAGAAGAGGTTTTGTTTGCTCCGCCAATTCCGAGCATTTTAGGAGATTGTTCAGATGCAAGCATCCAAGCTCTTTGGGATGTGATTTTTGATGAAAGTTCTGCTGGGGCAAGTATTGTTACAAACACTTCAAGCACAGAATATTGCGAGTATTATTATGCCTGGAAGATTGTTGGGAATCTTACATATGTTCTTACAGGGTATAGTTCGGTTGAATATCTTCCAGAGGGAGAGAATAGTAAATTACTTTATCGCAATTCAACTTTTCTTTTTGCTGTCCAAGGTAATTCTACAGATGAAGTTAATGAGACTTTTTTAGATTTAAATGAATCAGAAGTTGGAGAGAATTATGGTCTTGCGATGTATGTTTTCTTATCTTCTGGACCTGAAATTTTGGCGCGCAAAAGAACAGAGGTTGTAAAGCCAGGTTTGGAATTTGAAAGTATTTTTAATTTTGAGAATGAAACAGCTTTTCAGTATGCAGAGCCTTATTATTACTTTGATTATTCTGCAAGCAGTGAAGATGAAGAAGGATATCATTCTATCTTGACACAAGAGCAGGGATCTGGGGCGGTTTATGACGAAAATCAAACTTCTTTTTACATGGCTTCTGAATTTATTGATGTGTCTTGTGAACCAAGTTGGATTTGCGGTGCTTGGAGCGAGTGTGTTAATGACGCTAGGACAAGGATATGTCTTGATGCAAAAAACTGCGGGAATAATTATGAAAAGCCTGCTGAAGTTGACTCTTGTCCTGATTGCGTGCCAAACTGGACAGCCCATAACACAGCTTGCAATGCAATAACAGAAACTTACGTGATTTGGTATTCTGACGAAGAGCAGTGCGAAAATGTTACAGTACGTGGTAATGATACGGTGTACTGTGACCCTGATGGAAATGGCATAATCGGAAAGGTGCATGAAATTGATGATGATAATTTTGATGTCATTGTGTACATTGACAATGATGAGATTAATTATTCTACTAATTATACTTTATTAGGCGAGGAGAAGGTTGAATTTGTTGATGAAGATACAGACCTTGTCAGAATTGAGTTTGATTATGATTTTGAGGAAGAGGAGGCGTTGAATTTGAAGATAATCCATGTTGAGGTTCAGGATGATAATGATGATTTTGGTTATATTCTTATTGAGGGATTGGAAGATATAGATAAAGAGGTAAGGGTTGAGAGAATTTTAGACAGTGGAATAGTGTGTGTAGAAGATAGAGCGATAGATGATATCGATGATATTGATGAGGATTGCGACGGAAGCAGGGAATACATTGTTCAGTGTCCTGGAGAGAACAGCAATCAGGACATTGAGTGTGATGTATCTTCAGGAGTGTATATTATTTCAGGCCTTGAGCATTCTGGGGTGAGGGAGATTGATGGATGGACAAATCCGGTTTGTGGCTCTGGGCATTTGAATTTATGTACAACTCAAACTAGTTGCACTAATGTAGGGGGTTATTGGTACACTAACGGTTGTCATTCAAGTCAGGATTGTGCTGCTTCTTGGACATGTAATTGGGGCAGTTGTATTAATGGACAAAGAACGAAAACATGTACTGATGAGAATAATTGCGAGAGTGATACTACTGAAACAGAAGCATGCACTGCTGGTTGTACTCCTTCTTGGAGTTGCGGCGCTTGGGACCCTTTGGATGATGAGTGTTCTAATGAAGAGGAGCAAACAAGGACCTGCACAGACTTGAACAATTGCGGGACTTTGTCAGGCAAGCCTGTAGAGACTAAGAGTTGCGAAGCAGGGGGGCTGAATCTTTGGCTTATCAGTCTTATAGCCGGTATATCTGTTCTTGTTATAGTTATTATCGTGGTGCTTTTCAAAGTGCTAAGAAACAGAAGTGAAGATTTAGTGCAAGAGCAGCCGAGGATACAAGTGGCGCAAAGACAACCAAGAGGTTTTCATCAGGGGATGCATTATGGCGGTCCTGGAGGTCCTGGGAGTCCTGGTGGTGGGGGTGCTGGTGGTTATAGGAGATGATAAATTTATAAACAAAAGAGGTTAGTGAAAAAGATGTTACAGGAAGATTCAAAATAAATTGAGTGATGAAGCGCATGATCTTAGGCGTGCGATTGACTCCTTGAAGGAGGAGTTAGAAGCAATTAATTTTTACGTGCAGAGGGCGGAGTTGTGCAAGGATGAGAATTTGAAGAAGATTTTGTTGCATAATTCTAAGGAAGAAAAAGAGCATGCTGCGATGTTGATTGAGTGGATAAGGCAGCATGATAAAGAGTTTGCGCATGAAGCGGAAGAGTATTTTAATTCGAAGGAAGAAGATATTGCTGGGAAGGAGCATTAATTCTTGGGGTTGATGAGTTAAACAGAAAGATTTAAATATCTGGTTATACCAATATAATCATGATAGAATTTAGATCGAAACTTAAGAGATGGGGAAGGTCCTTTGGAGTAGTTGTGCCGATGGAAGAGCTGCGGAAGTTTGATATTGATGAGAATACAATTGTGGAAATAACGATAACGAAGGAAGAGAGTCCGCTAAGAGAAACGTTTGGTACAGCTAAATTCAAAAAGACAACTAAAGAAATGTTAGAAGAATCTGATAAAGAGGCCTGGGATGAGTGATATGTATTTTTTTGACACTTATGCTTTAATTGAGGTAATTAGAGGGAATCCAAATTATGAAAAATATGTAGGTGCTAAAGTAATAACTTCTGTGTTTAATCTTGCAGAGTTGAACTATAACTTAAAGAAAGAAAAAAGTAAGGAATTTTCTGATTGGATTACAAAAAAGTATTGGGATTTTGTTGTTGATGTTGGTTTTGATGATTTAGTTGAGGCGATGGACTTGAAGACAAAGCATCGGAATTTGTCGATTCCGGATGCAATTGGGTATGTTGTTGCTAAAAAGAAGAAAGTTAAGTTTTTGACTGGAGATGAGGATTTTCGAGATTTTGATGGTGTGGAGTTTGTGAAGAAGTGATGTGCATGAGTATTAGTTATTTTTATTACTCTGATGAAGAAAGAAAAAGGTATTTTTGAATAATAGTTCAATTTTGATAACTTTAAATAAAGCATAATAATAGGAATAGTATGTTAGGAAGGCATCATCTTTCAATATCTGTATTTACGGTTTTGCCTTTCATAATTCCCCTATTTTTCCTTAATACTCAAAATGTCCTCGTTTATTCAATAGCCTTGCTGGTTGCCGTAGTCGTAGGTTCTCTATTGCCTGATTCAGATTGTGGAGGAAAACCTAAATTGTATTATGATTTTGGAATTATTTATGATTTGATGATTCCTATTCAAAAAATTGTTGTATTTTTATTTAAATTATCTGGAATTAAAAAAAGACTTAACTTGCAGTATGAAGTCAATCATGAACATAGGGGGATTATGCACTCTCCAATAGGAATTTTAATCTCATCTCTCCTTCTAACTTTAGTAGTTTTAATCTTTATGCTGATTGGAAAATTCACTAATTTAATCACTTTATCTTTAATCTTTGCAGGATTAGTAATTGGACAATTACTTCATATTCTTGAAGATAGTTGCACGGTTTCAGGCATAAACTGGAAATTTCCTTTTGGAACCAAAGAACTTAAAGGAAGAATATGCACTTTTGAGAAGCAGGAAGGAAAAGTAGATATTAGGGCTGGTCTTTATCAAAATATTTTGGGGGGTTTCTCGTTCCTTCTTTTATTAGGATTTAGCTTTAAATTACTTGATTTCTCGCCTTATCTAATTTATTTAGGAATTACACTCATAATTATAGCATTATGGTTCTTTTTCTATTCTTTATCAAAAAGTGGAAATAATATTTGGTATAGAGATAAAGAAAAAGTTATGACTGCTAAAAGAAACTGGAATAGGATGCAAAGAAATCTTGTAAAAAACTCCTTTGGTTCAGATCATTCTCATCATAGAAAGAAACACAGAAGAAAAAAGAAATATAGAAATGATGTAGATTGGATAATGAAAGTCTAAACAATTATTCATAGAAAACTATAAATGCAAGCTAATCTTACAGATGATATGAAAGGAGAAAATCTTTTCAAATATGCTTTTTTACCCCCCTAATAAGTGAACAAAAGCAGTCTCGCTTCGGCAGGGGAATTAGTTTTTCATCCAAGTCCTTTCCCAGTTTCTTACTTGGTGTTCATCTATCGAGGCGTTTATCTTTTTTCTTCTTACCAGCAGTTTTCGATAGATTATGCCAAATAAAATTCCAAAGATCATGCCTGAGAGATGGGCAATGTTTCCCGTGTTGTCAATTGGGTTGCCGATGAGAAAACCGTATGTTCCGAGTAGGTCTGCTATTATCCAAAGGACTCCTGCGACAAAGAGGGGCATTGGCATGCCAAAGGCCCAGATTGTCATTAATGGGCGAATTAGGACCAAACAACCGATGATTCCGAATATGGCGCCTGATGCTCCAAGAGATGAATTGTAAAAGTTAATTGAGACTAAGTTTGCTAAAATCCCTGTAATGAAGAAAACTAAGAGAAGGCGTTTTCCTCCGATGAATTTTTCGAGGATTGAGCCGAACAATAAGAGGGCGAAGAGATTTAGGACTAAATGTGCTAGACCGCCGTGAAGGAAAATTGAGGTGACGAAGCGCCAGGGTTGTTGCCAAGATAGCTCGTTGAGAACGAAAAGACTTGTGAAGTTTGAGAAGATGGCTTGGGCTAGGAAGACGAGGATTATTATGCCTGAGAGTTTTAATGCGCGGAAGTGGAATTTTCTTGAGGGCATTGTTGATTGTTTTGTTGAAGGTCTTTTTCTTAAAGGTTATTTTGCACCCGCCCACCTCACTCAGAGAGTCCAAACATCTCCTTCACTAATGTTCAGCCGATGTTTGGTTATCTTTCGCAAAATAATCTTTGTTTAGATTTTTCAACAAAATCTATAACATAGTTAAATTAATAAATTGTGCTGTTTTATGGATTGAAGAAAATGTGTGCAGCTTGGAAGCGTGGTGACAGGAAATGGAATTAGAGAATTGTTAAAAGTAGAGATCGGCATTCTGAAAATATTGTTCCACTTTGGCAGATTTTGAACCCTTTTACTTGATTTTGCAGCATGTTTTTTTGCTTGTTTTTTCTTTGCCTTTAAGATATTTTTTTAGAACTTTGCTCATTGTAACAAGAAAATCCAAATGTTTAAAAACCTTCCTTATTTGTAAAAAACATGACAACTAAACTTTGGGGTTATCCCCATTGGCAGAACAGGAAGTAGTTTTTTTAGTTGTTACTCTGGTTCTTTTGAAATTATCATGCCACCCACCCCAAAAATTATGATAAAGAGTATCGGCCGGAGTTGTGGGGTTGTGAGTTCTTGGTTATTTGATAATTGTTCTTTTAGTGGAACAAATCTTACAAATAACTTTATATTCTCTGAAAGAGATAGAATTAAATATAATATGGCGGTTGTAGCGTAACGGTAGCGCGTTGCCCTGTGGCGGCAAAGGAGAGGGTTCGACACCCTCCTTCCGCTTTCGCTCTCGGAGAGAGTTGAGTAAAAAGGTAAAAATGGAACCAGGATATTTGATAATTGTAGGATTGTTTTTGTTTTACTATTTAGTCCTGATTATAGCGGAGAAGAGATTTATTAGGGAGCCTGCTGAGATTCTTGAGAAGTTTTTGGCGGTTGTTTTGCTGTACGCGGGCGTGTCTTTGCTCTACTTCTCTTTGACTGGCAAACCGTTTTTGTCTGACAATGTGGAGAACTATAATATTTATATATTTGTTATTGGTTTTGTAGCTGTGATATGGACAATCCCTACTTTGCTTTCGGAGTTCGGGTTTTTCAGAAGGTTTGTTAGGAAAGGAGAGAGGAAGAAGAAATGAGCGATAGAATAGAAGAATTAAGGAGAGAATATGCATTTACTCTGATGAGTCCAGATGTTCCTCTGGTTAGCGGAGAATATAGGTTTGAAGAAGAGCCGGTTAGGTATTTATTGGAGGTACTAGATGGTGATGAAGAACGCGCTGAAGGGGTGCTTGCATTTATGCTTGAAAATTTTGGGAGTTTTCATGACGTGCGCAGTCCTGTTGGAGAGCAGATATCTCAGCTTAATGGTGCCTTAATGGATGTTGTTGATTATATAAGGCAGACACATGCAGGTGTTGAAGAACTTAGGGCAGAATTTGTTGTAACAAATCAAGATAGGGGGATGAGAGATCCTGCTTTAGTGGCCGAGTATGAAAAGATTGCTCTGAGAGCAGAAGCAGAGTATAGGAGAAGAGCAGGTATGGGGAGAATACTATGAAAATCGAAGTATCAACAGTCAAGGGATTTCAGGATTTTCTGCCGCCGGAGTCTTTGAAGCGAGATGCGATTCGCAAGGTTATTGAGAAATGGTTTAAGCTATATGGTTTTATGATGATTGAGACGCCGATTGTTGAGTATGACGAGCTGATGAAAAGTGAAGATGAAAGTGACGAAGCTGTTTCAGACAGATTTAAGTTAAGTGATCGTGGGGGGAGGAATTTGGGTTTGAGGTATGAATTCTCATTCCAACTTAGTAGACTTTTTAGAGAGAATCCTAATTTGAAGCTGCCGTTTAAGAGGTATCAGATTGGGGAAGTGTTTAGAGACGAGCCTGTTTCAGCAAGCAGATTTAGACAGTTTACCCAGTGTGATGTTGATATAATTGGAGATGCGAGTGTGAATGCTGATGCAGAGTGTTTGGCTGTGTTTGCAGATATTTTGAAAGAGCTGAAAATTGATATTGAAATCCAAGTCAATAATAGGAAATTGCTGCAGTCAATTATTGAATCTGTTCAGATTAAAAGAGTAAAGAATGTTATGCGGGAGCTGGACAAGATAGAGAAATTGGGGATTGATGAAGTAAAGGCGAATTTGAAAAAGTGGGCTGACACAAATCAGATTGTAACAATGTTAAAGATTTTTGAGAAAGATTTTGCTTTTTTCAGGAAAAATGCTTTTGCTGGAGTTGAAGAAATTGAGGAGCTGATTGAAACTTGCGAGTTTTACGGGTTGAAAGTTAAGTTTAATCCGTTTTTGATTCGTGGGTTGGGGTATTATACAGGAAATGTTTTTGAGATAAAAGTGGCGGGGAAGAAAGATTCAATTGCCGGGGGCGGGAGGTTTGATAAAACTGTTGGGAAATATCTGACACATGGTATTCCGGCTGTTGGGATTTCTTTTGGGCTGGAAAGGGTTTGCCAACTTGCCAAGATAAAAGTTGAGTCCCTGCCAAAAGTTTTATTAATTTCAATCAGTCAGGAAGCAGAGACAATTAGACTTGCTAAGAAATTACGCAAGAGCGGAGTTTCGTGTTCGATTGAGTTTGGCAAAGTTGGAAAGGCAATGGAATATGCAAATGCGTTGAAGATTCCTTATGTTGTTTTTGTCGGAGAGGAAGAAGTTGGTAAGAAGAAATACAAATTGAAGAATATGGAGAGCGGGAAAGAGGAGATGGTTACAGAGGAGAAGTTGGTTGGGAAGTTGGGGAAGTAATCTCTAGATTAGTCAAAATTATGATCATAATCTTCTTCGTTTCTGCCGGCGAAATAAGCACCGATTGATAATAGGGCTCCTGTCGCGAGGATTCCAATTGCCTGAGATTCACTGAATAATGGTTCAATTGGAGTGTATGTTGTTTGACGGACAGAACAAACCGACAGAGGTCCTTGAGAGGATATGCCATCGCAAATAACTGCTTCTGCTCTTTCTGTGCTTGCTCCGAGAGCTGCTGCGCTAACTAGGAAGCTCGCTAGAGTGTTTCGTGTGCTGTGTCTCATGGTGGTTCGAGAGAAGTGGGTTTTTTAAGCCTTTTGGTTGTTCATAATTAGACATAAATAATTAAAAACACTATTTTTTTAGATGTGCGATGAGTAGGAAATTAGTGGTGGAGTTGCCTTAGCGCAATACTTAGAGAAAATAATAATTTTCCGTTTGATTACCTTAACTTTTCAAATGAAATCGTAAAAATAATTAATGCAGAAACATTGTAACTTTAGTGGAGGGTTCTCGATATTTATTTCAAAGTTTTATTCACAACAACTCTATTTTTTTGACTTACTTTTTATTTTTTCGCAAGTTTTGGAAGCGCCTTTTTCTGTAATTTCGGAGCTTTGTTACTTTAACAATAATATTTAATGTAGTTATGATGCAGTTCAATAGTAGCAGGATAATTATAAACTGCAGGCCTTCGCTGAAGCCGAGGCTTGAGAGTGTTATAGTTGATTTGGTTTCTGGTGGAATGTTTTTGTTTTCTTGAGCTGTGTTCAGTATAATCATTGTGTCTTTGTATTGTGCATCACTTTCTACTGAGCATGTTCTTTCTTCTATGGGTTTTTCTTCAATATAGCAGTAATTAAGATTTCGGTAGCAGGTTCTGAATTGCAAACCTTGGATGCAAGGGCTCCAAGCGTCGCAGTCCCATTCTGGATAGCAGACAGGCTCGCCTCCAGATTTATTTTTTATTGTCAATTTTGGTCCTTTTTTTGAGAATTCATCGTTTTGAATTTTAACTTTTAATTCTGTTGTGTACTCTCCGGTCTTGTAATCTGATGTGTCTAATCTGATTCTGTAAGATAGTTTTCCTTCGGTAAAGCCGTAACCATATCCAAAATTATACCCATAACCGTAAGCATAATCTGAATCCTGGAGCTTTGTCACTGTTATGTCTTTGCATCCTTCGATTATTTGGCCTTGGGGTGTGAATTTGCATGTTTGGGTTTCTGGGCCTGTGAGTTCTAAAGTTAGGAAATCTATTGGCACTCTTTCTCCAGAGTCAATTGTGATATCTGCTGTGAATGTAATTGTTTCTCCTTTTTCTGGACGGATTTTGTTTAAATCTAAGTCTAGAGAAAAACTTTGCACAGGGCCTGTCACGACAAGGAGTCCTATTACAAATGCTGTAAACAAAAGTGAGAAAATCTTGCTTTTAGCCATGATTTTGGTTGTAAAGTGAACTTTTTAAATGTTACTATGTGTTGTAATTTAAGAATGGTAAAAACTACTTGGTGAGAGATTTGATTTTTGGTACTTTATTCTTTTAATCCAGACAACAATGCTTAGTGCTGCAACAATAGAAACCATCATGATGAGCACGATGATTCCTTTTTTTGAGTTTAATGCATCGCTTACAACTCCTGTAACTGCTCCTGTTATTCTTGAAACAAATTGTTCTTTGGTTTGTTCATCGTCTTGTTCAAGATTTAAGTCTATTGGTTCATTTTGATTTTGGTTGTTTTGGCCTGCTAATGTTTCAGATTCTGTGGTGCATGTCATTGTCTGCTCTGGTGCTGGGTCTGCGTAACAATTGATTTTTACTTTTTCGCAAGTTCTTGTTTGAATGCCGTCGGTGCATTTGCTCCATTCTGTGCATTGCCAGGCTGTTCTGCAGCCTCCTCCGCCACTACTTACTTGATGAATTGTGAATCCAGGTCCTTGTTCTGAGAACTCATTGTTTTGTATTTTGACTTTTAGTTCTGTTGTATAGTCGCCGATTTGGTAGTTGGCAGTGTTGAGGGTGATTTTATATTTTAGTTTGCCAGATTCATAACCGTAACCGTAGCCGAAGTTGTATCCGTAACCATAACCAAATCCGAAATAGTTGTATCCGTAACCATAGCCGAAGTTTGCGTCTTGGGAGGGGGTTATTGTTATGTCTTTGCATCCTTCGATTATTTGGCCTTGGGGTGTGAATTTGCAGGTTTGGGTTTCTGGGCCTGTGAGTTCTAGATTTAGGAAATCTATTGGCAGTTGTTCTCCTGCAGGGATTGTGATTTCTGCGGTAAATGTGATTATGTTTCCTTGAGCTGGGTTTTGGTTGTCTAGTGTTAGATTTAGGGAGAAGCCTTGTGCCGGTCCTGCAAGTATGAGCATGGCGATGATAAATGCTGAAAGTAGGAAAGCTGTTGTTTTGTTTTTTCCTGCATGTGCGCTAACTGACATGTTTTCTGTTGTTATACGAGGTTTTTAAGCTTTGCTATGTGTAGTTACTCTGGAATTACAGCAAATAGTAAAGTTTATATAATGATATCTAGTTGGAAATGCATGATAAACTCATTGGATACTAGTAGTAAAAAGCAGAAGGTCATTGTTATGATTCCTGCGTATAATGAGGAAGCGACTATTGGGAAAGTCATTCGGGATGTGCCGCGAAAGGTTAATGGAATTGCCGAGGTTGAGGTTATGGTTATGGATGATTATTCCGGGGATAAAACAGCAGAGGTTGCGAAAAGGGCAGGGGCAGATTATATTTTCAAGCAGAAGCAGAATGTTGGGTTGGGTGTGAATTTTAAGAAAGGGATTGATATGGCGCTGAAGCTTGGGGCTGATATAATTGTTAATATTGACGGTGATGGGCAGTTTGATTCAAAGGATATAGAGAATTTGGTCAGGCCGATACTTCGACATGAAGCAGATATGGTCACTTGCTCCAGGTTTTTGAATCCAAACATGACAAAGAATATGCCCTGGTTGAAGAAGTGGGGGAATAGGAGATTTACAAATCTGATTTCCCGGATAACAAAAGAGAAATTTACAGACACGCAGTGTGGTTTTCGGGCTTATGGGCGAGAGGCGGCGTTGAGGCTGACGCTTAAGGGAAAGTTTACTTACACGCAGGAAGTTTTTATTGATTTGATTGAGAAGGGAATGAGGATTAAGGAGATTCCGTTGAAGGTTGTTTATCACAAGAAGAGAGATTCAAAGATTTCTGGGAATTTGAGGAAGTATGGGTTTAAGAGTCTGGGTATAATTGCAAAGGCAACTAGGGATACAAAACCGCTGGATTTTTTCGGCATGCCTGCTCTTGTTATACTGTTTTTAGGAATGATTGGGGGAGGAGTTAGTTTTGTTTATTGGTTGATTTATCATGCTACTACGCCGGTGAGGACGCTGTTCAATGTATCTGTGTTCTTTATGATTTTTGGCCTTGCGTTGGGAATACTGGCTTTGATAGCAGATATGATGAAGACGATTAAGACAACACAGGATGAGATTTTGTATAGGTTGAAGAGACAGGATGTTGAGAACAGCGAGATTTTGAATAAGCTGAATGGTGGGATTGAGAGAGTTGATAATCATATTAGGAAAACAAATGGGGGGAAGTTGGGTGAGGACGTTAGGGTGAGGAGGTCGGTGAGATGATATTTGGAAGTTGTGGGGGCGATGGTGATGGTTCTGGTTTTGGTAGCGGCAAGGTTTGGGAAGTTCATTGCAATGGCAGGGATGATGAGATTAGAGGGGATGAAAGTTGTGGTCAAGGGGATTGCGGGGATGGTTGTGGTGGTCGCGGGTAAGGTGAGGCTTTTTCGTGGCGTGGCGCATTAAGGAAAATTGGAAAAAAATCTGTTGGCGTGCAGCATGGAATAAAAGATGAGTGTTAACCAAGAAGTGAAATGTTTAACTTGAAGGGGAGAGAAACGCTTATTTCTTCTAGCTTTTTTGTTCTGGCCTTGAAGCTGTGTATTGATATTCCTTTGATTTCTTCTGTTTCTTTGTCAACAATTTTGAAGATTCCCTCGCCTTCATTATCGAAGTAACAGTTTGAGATGTCTCCTGTTGATATCTCTAGGTAATCTCCTTCTTCGTCGTAGTAGATGTTCATTTCGCTTTCCATTTTATTCCTTTTATTTTGTTGGTGAAAAATGATGTTATGACAAATCCATCTCCGTTTAAATATTTAACTGAGACGAAGAGGTATCTTTCCTGGGGAGATTTATTTTTCAGGTCTTTGTAAAAGTATCTTACGCTCTCATCTTCTGAGAAATATCGTATTGTTAATGGCTGTTTTAATGTTTCTTTTATTAGTTCTATCTGGTTTTCTCCAATACTGGATGTTTTAAGATGTGTTTCCACCTTTCTTTAGTAAGGTGTATTTTTCTGCCAGTTTTATCGGAGACTTCAAATAGGTTGCCCATTTACAAGAATGGTGTTTCCACTTAATAAAAATTGGTATTAGCTTTTGTAATAACTCTGGAGTTACACAAACAGTAAGGTTTTTAACCCCTTGTGAGCAAGGTTTTTTATGTTTAGGAGTAGTAAAATTGGCATTATTTGGGAGGAAGATGAAGCATGACAGAGGATCTTATTTATTTTGGAATTCATTTAGGAATTAAGTACGTATTTGGTTTTGTATTTGGATATGATTTGGCTAGGTTGTGCTGGATGGAGATAACAAGCAGGGAAGGCGGGGGTTTGGTATGAGAAGGAAGAGAGGAGGGGTGTTGGGATGAAGAAGAAAGAGAGGAGGGGTGTTGAGATGAAAAGGATATTCATTGTTCAGAACACACCGTTAGGAGCACCGTTGCCTTTGTCTGTTTACTTGACAGATTTATTGAGAAACATAAAGAAGAGCGGGACCTTTGAGATTAACTTGATTGTTGGTAAGTCGAAGAATGTCCCGAGTGAGATAAAGAAGCTTTGTAAGAAAATCTATCAGTTGAAATCAAGCACGTATTCGATTAAGGATAATATTAAGTTTAGTTTTGAGGTTAGGTCAATCCTAAAGAGAGAGCATGATAAGAATGCGATTGATATTGTGCATTGTCTTTACCCTAATTCGTCTTTGCTTGGTGGTGTGTTGTTTAAGGCATTTCATAATAAGAATGTGAAGTTGGTTTATGATATTAGAAGTCCGTGGATTGATATGTCAATTGGTAGAGGATTCATTAACAAGAAGGTTGTTCCGCTTTATAGATGGGCTCTTTATTCTGAAGAAAGGTTTTTGTGTAGGTTTGTTGATCAGTTTATTTTTATTACAGAAGGTTTGAGGGAATATTATGAAGATGTTTGTAGGATAAGGAGAAAGCAGAAGATAGCTGTTAGTCCTTCTGGAATTGATACTAAGAAGTTTAGGAATGTTAAATCAAACACAAGGTCAAAGCATGGGATAAAGAAGAATGATGTGTTGATTGGGAGTATTGGTGGAATTGCTAAGATAAGAAAGCTTGATGAGTTTTTGGATATTTTCAAGAAAGTTGTTGAGAAGAACAAGAAGGTTAAGTTGATGTTTGTTGGAGAAGGAGATGCTTTGACTGATTTGAAAAAGAGAGTTATGGAACTTGACTTGGTAAAGAATGTTGTTTTTGTTGGAAATGTCGAACACAAGGATGTTCCTAAGATAATTGCTGCTTGTGACTTTGGTTTATGCCACTTGCCCAATATCTTTATTTATGAGAATAGTGTGCCTTTGAAGATCTTGGAATATCTTTCTTGTGAAGTTCCTGTTCTTGTATCAGAGTTGAAGACGCATAGAGAGATGAGTAAGAAGCTTAAGGGTGTTTATGTTTACAAGAATGCGAGTGATGTTTTGAAGTTTGTTGCAGAGAAGCGCGGAAGAGTTAAGGCCAACCTTGAGGGGTATGATTGGAGGGATATTGCTAAGGTTTATGATAAGGTTTGGAGGGGGTTGTGATGAAAGGGAGCAAGATTTTAATTTATTTAGTGTTACTAAGTTTTTGTTTTATCGCAGTAGCTTATTTTGGGATTCAGAAAAACTATGCACTTACAGGTGACTTGTTATCCGCTATGAGTAATGTTAAGGAAGTCTCTAAGGTAGGGTTTAGAGCTTTTGATTTCACTGCTCAGGACTTCCATAATGATGCATTTTTTGTAATACAAAACTTTTTTTTAAGGAGTGACCTAATCGGCCTTTCTAGGATACACTTTACAGCAAGTGTCTTTTCATATCTCTCGGAAGAGAGTTCTTCTATACTTACAAATCTTTATTTTGTCGGATTTTTGGCAATAATTTTATTCGTCTTTTCTTCATTTTTGCTTTATAGGTCTTTATTTGGAAGTGATAGGGGTGCTTTACTTTTCACTATCTTGCTTCTTGTTTTAACAGAGATTCCTCTTATTAGATGGTCTGGGATTATTTCCTTACACGGTTTAACTTATAACTTCTATTTACCTCAATTTTTTGCACTTTCTTTTTTCTTTTTGTCTGTTTACACAACTGTTGAATATCTGAAGAATAAAAGTATTAAGTGGATATTTTTTGCTTCTTTTTTTTCTTTGGTAGTTATTTTATTGCACATATTGACTGGATTATTCCTGATCCTAATTTTAATATCAATTGGGGCCTATTGCCTTTTTAATAATCAGAGGATAATTGGGAGAAATATTATCATAGGGACTTTGGTCTCTTTTATTTTATCTCATTTTTGGCCCCTTTATTCTGTTCTTGGCTTTTTATCTGAGACGAACTCTTATCTTATTCTTGTTTTGTCTGTGGGTTTATCTTTTCTTGGAATTTATGTTTATGGTTATTTAGCAAGAATGAATAATTTTAAGCTACCGGAAATGGACCTTTCTAAGGCACTGATCTTATTATTGATATTTAGCATTGTCATGGTCCAGCTAGTTAATAGCGGAATCTTGGACAGCCACCTATCCTTTTCTCAGGTAAATTCATGGTACCTAAGTTTTTTGCCTCTTTTGTTGGCCTTTGTTTTAATACTGCCAAACTTTATGAATAAAGGGAGGGGGTTCTTACTCTTTCTGATTTTGTATTGGTGTGCTATTTCTTTTGGTCCTTATTTGTTAGGGTATGTTGGGTTACCTTTGAAGACCTATTGGAGGTTCTTGTTCTTTGGTAAAATCCCATTGGTTTTTTTAGTTTCATGGGCTTTTGATAAGGTAACAGAGAGGAAGAAGTATATTGTTCTTATCTATTCTCTTTTTGTTCTTCTCGTTTTTTTGTTTACTTTTACAAATGTTGTAAACTCTAGTGTCGGAAGATATTATGGGAATGTGCCTGTGGAGTATAAGTTGCCAGAGGTTTTAGTTAGTTCTAATGTGCTTGTACTTTCTGACCCGACTACTAATTATCATCTAGAAGGATTAACAAAAAACAAAGTCGTATCTTTGCCTGAAGATAAAGTTTCCGATGTGGATTATGAAGAAAATATCATTAGGATAGGTGAAACTTATAAGATGCTATTCGATCCGTTGTCTAATAAGGATTTGCTAAGAACTTACTCTCCAAAATTTATCCTATTTAATAAAAAGTTCAATCAAGAGGATGTATCTGATTTTACTAAGATCTCTCTTGACTGGTCTAACGCTTCTGAAATTAGCTCTTCTTTTGATAATTTTGATATTATTTATAATGATGACAACTTTATTCTCTTGGAGAGTAGAAAGTGAAACCTAAAATATCAATAATAGTTCCTGTATATAATGATGAAGATAATCTTATGCATTGTGTGAGTGAGTTAAGGAATCAAAAGGTAAAAGAGAAGTTTGAGATTATTGTCATTGAAGACGGCTCGAAATCTGATATAAAAGAGAAACTAAAGAAGTTTGGTAATGTTAGATATTTTTGGAAGAAGAACGGCGGGCCTGCATCTGCGAGGAATCTTGCGATAAAGAAAGCAAAAGGTGAATTTATAGCATTTATAGATTCTGATTGTGTTGCAGACAAGGAATGGTTGAAATTTTTATATTCTGAGTTGAAGTCTAAAAAGAATAATATTGGGGTAATCGGGAAGATTAAAAATTATTATGACAACACGTTTAGTAAGGCGCTTCATACCCTAGAGTTTAATTGGTGGGGTGGTGAGAGTTACATTGAAGTTGAAGTCGCAATAACTTGTAATTCTATTTTTAGGAAGAAGGATCTTGAGGCTGTTGGTTTGTTTGGCAGTTTCAAATATTATGGCGAGGATATAGATTTGGGGCAGAAGCTAGTTCGTAAGTTTGACAAGAAGATTCTTTATTCTCCTAAACCTGAAATAAGGCATAAGACTAAAGGCACATTAAAAAATCTGGTTAGAAAAATGAATTTGTCAGGCAAGGGATTTTACTTAACTAGGACGAGATATCCAAAGATGAAATTTGCTTCTTTACTAAAAAATAAGGTCTTGTTTTCTGTCGCCCTTTTGTTTCTTCCTTTTGTTGCTGCTGGAAGAACCTTTATGAACGCGATTAAGTCAAGAAGTTTATCAGCTAGAAAGGTCGTTCCTGTTGGATTTTTGATTTTGATTGGTTACTTTTCGTTTTGGTTTTCTGTAGCAAAGGAGGTTTATACAAAATGAAAGCTAAAACAATTATCTCAGCGCTTGTATTAATCCTTCTTGTAGCATGGCTTGGATACTACGGCTATTCTCATAGGACTGACTTTGCCGGTTTGAGTGTTGCGAATCCGTGGCTGCTTGTGGCTTTGATTGTGGGGGTTCTTGTGACTTATTCTTTTATTGCCTGTCTCAACAACACTCTCCTCCGCGCTTTGAAAGTCATCATGCCTATTTGGGAATCATTCGCCCTGGCAATCATCACGGGCTTCTACAACCTAATAACGCCATTCCGTGGCGGCATGGCGGCTCGGGCGGTTTATCTGAAGAAGAAGTACGACTTTGCCTATGTTCACTTCCTTGCCACGCTTTCGGCTGTTTATGTCCTGATCTTCCTAGTTGGAAGTGCTTTGGGAATTGTTAGCACGCTCTGGATTTACTTTACTACTGGTGTGTTTTCATGGATACTTTTTGTTATCTTTGATGTTGTGTTCATTGGCATGCTGGGAATTATCTTTGTAAGTCCGAAGTTTAAAGAAAGAGGTCGGAAGGGAAAAAATAGCTTCAATGATACGGCTCGCTCCGCTCGCTCATTATCGCAGAAATCCCGTTCGGAGTTGAGGGGTGGTGAGTTGAATAGCGGGAAGGTGAGTAAACTGAGAAAAGGCGATGAAGGTGAGTTGGGAGATAGCGATGGATTGGGAGGGATGAAAGATGGGTTGAGTGATAGCGATGGATTGGGAGGGATGAAAGATGGGTTGAGTGATAGCGATGGATTGGGTAAGAAGGGATATAGGGATGATGGAAATGATAGCGGGCTTAGTTCATTTGACAAGTGGTTGAATCGTTTTATCAAGGTTGTGAATGGCTGGCACCTGATAAAGAAGAACGGGCGAGTTATTGCAGTTACTCTGGTGATTACGCTTATTCAGGTATTGATTAGTTCATTGATGCTTTGGCTGCAATTCAGAGTGTTTGGAATTGATGTGGGTTTTGCTTCTTGTATATTTTTGTCTGCCATAGGAAGTTTGGGATTGTTGATAAGCATCACCCCCGGAAGTTTAGGAATCAACGAGGCAATCATCGTCTTCTCGGCAATGACAATCGGCATAACACCGGCAGAATCTTTATCAGCGGCATTGTTGGGAAGAGCTGTGAGCTTAGTTGTGTTGTTTGTGCTGGGCCCAATATTCAGCTACACGCTAGTCAAAAACGGGAAGGGAAAGAAAAAATATGATAAAGGATCTCGTTCGGAGTTGAGGGGTGGTGGGAAGATAAGCGATAGAGATGGAGAGATAGTGAAATCGCCTTCGCGTAGAAGCAGGAGGGAAGAAGCGAAAAACTTATAAACAAGTGTAAGTAAATATTTACAAATGGAAATAAAAGCTGACAGCAGGATATTGAAGGTTTTCTTTGAAGAGCCGCGCAAGGCTTATTTGATTAGAGAGGTTGCTCGGAAGACCGGGGTGAACCATACGACTGTTAGTCAGTATTTGAAGAATCTAGTTAAAGAAGGGATTTTGGTGAAAGAGAAGGATGGATTGTATGGTGGATACAGGGCTGTTTTGTCTAAAAAGTACTTGAATTTAAAATTGTTTTACAATTTTGAGAAATTAAGAAAATCTAAACTAATTGAGGAATTACAGAAATTCTATGACTTTCCTACAATAGTAGTCTTTGGAAGCTATGCAAAAGCAATGGACGACTCTGATAGCGATATTGATATTTGTGTTCTTACAGAGATTGATAAGGAATTTGAAACAGGAAAATATGAAAAGTTGCTGAATAGAAAGATTGGTCTTCATAGGTTTAACAGGAAGAAATGGAATATTATGAAAGAGAAAAATAAGGAACTGGTTAACAATATTTGTAATGGAATAACTCTGAGTGGAGAGTTGGAGGTCATGTAATGGACTTTGAAAGTAGTGTTAAGGCAGGATATGCGAGGGTTATTGTGAAGAATAAGAATAGGGCGAAAAGTCTTGTTAAATCTGCAGAGCAGGCGATTGAAACTGCAAAATTAATTCCCCTTAAGGAAAATTCGTTGAAATCGGTACTTAGAGAATTGTATGAGGGACTTAGGCAATATTGCGAGGCAATTGGTTTTGTTAAAGGATATAAATTCGAGTCGCATGAAGTGGTAACTTATTTTTTGAGGGATGTCTTAAAAGAAGATAAAATTTCTGGAAAGTTTGATAGATATAGAAAACTAAGGCACGGAGTAAATTATTATGGGAATGAAATTGATGTCAGTACTGTGAAGGATGTTTTGGCAGAGGTTCCTGAGATGCTAAATATTTTGAAAAAGCATTTAGAAAAAGATGAAGGGGTGAGGGATGGCCCTGGATGAGAGAGATAGCGCGTAGCTCATTCTGGCAGCTGCTTGTGGTGTATGCAGCCCTGGTTGTGCTGATTTCCTTGAACTTGTTTTGGAAGTACACACTACACTTTGAGATATTTGCAGTTGTGATTGCTGTGATCGGAGCTTATGCTTTGCGGGAACTCGATGACAATGGAAAGAAGGACAAAGTAAAGGCCGCGCGGTGGCATTATTTACTTTTGGTTATTGGGATTGTTTTGATAATCGGGCTAAGGGTTGTGCCTTATTTAGATAATTCCATACCTTTGGGTTATGATGCTGGCATCTATAAGTATGGGATTGAATCGTTTGCCGAGAAAGGTTTTAATGTTGATAGCTGGGTTAAAGGTGCTTTTACTCCTGGGTTTTTGTATTTGATGTTTGTTTTGTGTAAGGTTTTTGGCAGTGGGGCTATTTTGACATGGTTGTTTATTGGTTTTAATTTACTTTTGGGAGTGAGTGTATATCTTGTAGGCAAAGAGTATTTTAATAAAAGAGTTGGAGTTATTGCGTTTTTGCTTTATGCTGTGTCTGTTATTCAATTTAAGGTCTTTACTTATATGTATTACAAGAATATAATTGCTCTTTCGTTTATGCTGTTTGCTTTGTATTTTCTTAAGAGAGGTAATAAAGGTGCCCGCCCTACTCGCGACCACGCTCGCAATGATATTGGAAATTACTCTCGCGTGGTGCGCTCGCCCACCCATAATCGTGTTCAAGATAATATCAGAAAATCCCGCGTTGAGCAGGGCTTATTAGGTTTGGGATATAACAGATTTTGGTTTATATTCTTTGGTATATTGACAGGCATTATGCACAGGCCGACTTTCTTTTTGTTTGGCTTGGCTTTTGTTTGTTTTACAGTTCAGGATTATAAAAGACTTGGGAGAAATTTAGTTAGTGGTGTTGTGATACTTGGGCTGACTTTGTTGATTTACGCCGGGTCTTGGAGAGAATCAATTGCTCCGTTGTTTTTCCCGCTAGTTGAGTCATTTGTTGATCCAGGAACAGCGCCAGGGACTTTTGTTTCGTTTTTCACATATCAGTTTTCTACTTTAGCTTATCTGCCATTTGCCATCTTGGGATTCTTTTACTTGATTTGGAAAAGGAAGTTTGATATGATCTTTTTTATTACATCAATTGCTGCAATAATTGTTTATTTTCAGTTTTTCTTTTTTAATAGATTTATTATTCATCTTGATATTATGTTGATTTTATTAGCAGGCTCTGGATTTTCATTGTTGATTGATAATAAGAAGAAACTCGGCTTGTTGGTTTTGGTTTTAATGTTGTTTTCTGCGGGGTTTGTGACAATGCATGAATCAGTGAATGCAAAATCTTTGATTAGCGAGGAGGGTTTGGATTTGATTAAAAAGATAGACACAAAAGTAGAGAGGGACGCTTTTGTAATGGTTCTTTCTTCAGAATATTCGCCGTGGGTTTTGGCTTATTCAAACAGGAAGACAATTGCTCCTGGATTGTTTGAGGAAAACAAGTGGTTTCAAGAGGAATGGGAAAGATTTTGGAGAAGCGACAGTGAAATTGAGATTCAGGAAATGATGTCTGTTTATGATAGACCGATTTATCTGTTTGCAGGAAATAAGAATTTTAATGGTCCTTGTTTTTCAGTTTTTATGGAACTGGGGGAAAATAAATTGTATCAGTATGGATGTGAAAATGGCTAAAGACGAATGGGAAGAAAAGTTTGAGAAATGGCGGAAGGAGAAGAAGAGAAAGGTAGTTGTGGTTGCTTCTGATGATGGTGCCCACCCTGCTCGTGACCACGCTCGCGATAGTAGAAGTCTCCCCCACCCACCTAAAAATGTCTCGCGTAATGAGCTTGCCCACCCACATCGTAAGGAGCCAGGACATATTAATATATTAAGGGCTTTTGTTTGGCTGATTCCTATTGTGATAATTGTGTATTTGGTTTTTTCTAACTTTATTGTTAATCATGAGTTTGTTTATGTTTATGATTTAGGAGACGAGGGGGAGAAATACCTAACTCCGGCTGAGAGAGTTTCAGATGTTTTAAGTGTAGGAGAAATAAATTACAGGGAATTAACAAGAGGGTTGGTTTATTTTGATGTAGAAATTCCACGGGGTGGTGAAAAGGTATTTGTAAATGTTAGACTGAAGGATAATTTTCCTGAGGGCGGGAAGATTAGCATTGGAGCAAAGGATGAGGAAGAGTGGCATTATCTTTACAATTTGATTTTCAATCCAAATTTAGACTTGAGTGCTTACGATAGCGTGGACAGGGTTTATAGAATCAATCCAGAGTTAGAGCTTTTGGGTTTGGAGGAGTTGAAGCTTCAGGACGGAGTGATTGTTGCTGCCGAGGATTTTGAACCCATTGCAAATTATGTTGAAGATTATTCTAAGGAGGAAACAGTTATAGATTTATCTTTGAGAGGAGGGCATGTTTTTTATGTTTATGCTGAAGATTATTTAGATATTGAATTTAAGAAACAGGATTTGAATTGGTATGAGGGAAGTGATGAGTTAAGGATTGTTCTTTATGATCTTCAAGGAAGGGTTATGGAATTTACAGAGATTCAGGATGATGGAGAAACAGAAAAAACAAGCAAACTTGGAGCCATGCAGAGTGAATTTCTTGTTGCTGTTGGCCTTGAAAGAGGGGTTTACAAATTAGAATTTAGTGATTTTGATGGTTTGATTAGAGAGATTAAAATTAATACAAATAAGATTGTTGCTGAAAAAGTTTTCCTTGCAGACAATTCTCTTTATGGATTGGAAACCAGGCAATCAAGGTTGTATACTGACTATGATTTGGAAAGGACATTGAAGTTTTTGACATATCATGAGGCAGGACTGCAGAAAATATTTTTCAATAATGGGCAGTCAGAGATGTTTGATTTTTCTATTGAGGATGAGCCTGCTTACAGGAAGATTGGGCCGGGGAAGTATATGCTGACATTTTTGAAAAATGATATTGTTGTAGAAAGCCCTGAGTATTTTGCATTTACAGAAGAGGGTTACTTTCATCCCTGGAAGCAGAAAGTAGTTCCGGCGAATAGAGACTCATGGGTTTTTGAAAATGTTGATTATCTTGTTACAGATTACAAGCAACCTGTTGAAGATGGTGATTGGATTATTGTTGGGACAGAATTTGACATTGCAGAGGACGGGTTGTTTGTTAAGGACAACAAGCTGAGTCTGGTGTTTAATGTTCCTCATCTTTCTAAAGATGAAACTAAGAATTATACAATTCCTGTTGATTGGATTGAGATAAAGGTTTTCAAACCAGGGGCGTTTTCATGAGAATATTCAAAGGGCATAGCGCTGTTTTAGTGAATCATGTGTTTCAGACTTTGCTAGTTACTTATTTGGTTTTGTTGTTGCTTGAACAAATCTGGAAAGGCATTGTCAGCGTGTATTTAAATTTGAATTATCTGCTTGTTATTGTAATTTTAGTTGGGATTGTGGATGTTTTTTCAGAAGTTCCTGAGAAAGGGAAAGAGAAAGTTAAGAAGAGAGATTATTGGTTTGTTGCTGTTTTAGGCGTGATTGGATTTATGATAATCAAGTACAAGACAGCTGATTTAGAATGGTTGAGCTGGGTGATTTCACTTATTGCTGGTGTTTTGATTATTCTGCTTTCACTTTTAGTATTAGAGGAGGGAGAAGATGAGAGATAAGTTTTTTAGGAATGTGATTTGGACTATCTTTATTTTAGTTGGGCTTGAGATAGTTAGTCTTCTTGTCGGGCTTTTTAGTTCGCTTGGATATGGTGAGAGCTTTAGGGTTGTTTTTGGAAGTGTGTTTGTGCTGTTTTTGCCTGGATGGGTTTGGACGTTTGTGTTTTTTGGTGGTAAGGGCTTGCGAGCGAGGGGTGGTGGGTTTTCTAAGGGCGCGGATGGTTTTGGTGGGTGTGTTGGTAGTGGGTTTTCTGGTGAGCGCGAGAAGCAAGGAATTGATATTATTGAGCGTGTGGCTTTGTCTTTTGCGTTGTCGATAGCTATTGTGCCGTTGGCGATGTTTTATTTGAACTTGATTGGGCTTAGTATTAATGCATTGAATAGTTTTCTTGTTGTGTTGGGGATTGTTATAATTGGAATAGGTGTGGTGTGGTTTAGGAAGAAGTCGATTGGTTTAGAACAACAATCCTTATAAATTACAGCATTGGTTTAAAATTATGGGTGAGGAAGAGAAACGCTGGGCTGTTGAGATGCTTGAAAGATTGTCTGGAGCAATTTGTGGTGAAAAGATAGATGGGGCTGAACTTGCTCGTGCCTTGAGAGAAGTCTCTGATAAGAAACCCTTTGTTAAAGGAGAAGAACCTCGTTTAAATGATTACAGCCCTATTCTTCCTTATTTGCTCGCTCTTGGTTATGTTCAAATTTCACTTACTTTCTGAAGGAGAAAGAGCGCTTGAGGCGTTAAGAAATGATAAGGTTTTTGTTGTTGACGAGAAGGATATTCCTTTTTAGTATTCTTTTTTCTTCTTGGCCTTATTTTTATTCAACCATCTTGTTATAATTAAAATAATTACCACTATTGCTAAAATTGTGAGAAATTCTGTGAGGTTTATTGGCATGAATGTTGAAACCATGCTTTGGGTTATTTAGACTTGTTTTTAATTGTTTTCTTTTCTCTTTCTTCTTTAACTTTCTCAGCCTTTTCACTCCTTTCCTGTTCTTGCTCAAGAGCGGCCTTGACGTTTTCTATTTCTGCCTCCTTGCGCATTTGTTCTAATTCAGATTTGTTTGCTTTCATATAATGGGATTTTATCCAGACGTAAATTTCCTCAAGGTGCTTTTCTTGTTCTAAGAAGACCTTGTGCTGGTTGTCTAAGTGGAGGAGGGGGACAAAGGTTGAGACTTTTTCTTCTCCGTTTCCATTTTCCCCGACTAATTCTGAGAAAGCGACGCGCTCTTCTTTTTCTGTGAAGAAGCCACGCAGTTTGTTGTAGACTTCTTTGATTTTATCTCTTATGTTGATTCCTGCTTTGGGTATTGCAATGGCTGTTTCAATTTCCTGCTGGCGAGCTGTGACGACTTTTTTTATTCTTCGATTTTCTGTGCGAAGTGCTTTGCCTAGTGCAGAAAGTAATTCTTGAAGTGTGACTTTTTTGTATCTTGGCAAGGGAGTGCGCTGCATTAATTCAGGAATTTCATCTTCAAGTTCAATTCTTTCTTGTACGTATTTCTTTTCTTCTTTTTTGCCGAAGAGAATGTCATCTAAACCTGGAAGGTCCTGATTTAGGAGGATTTCTGATTTGATTCTAAGAAGAAGGGCGGCAGCAAAGAGCACTTTGCTCGAGACAAAGAGGTTTGCTTCTTCAATATCTTTGATTTTTTCCAGATATTTGTTTGTTAATAGTGTGAGGTCAATGTCCCATGGGTCGAGCTGTTCTGAATTTATCAGGTCCAGAATAATTGCCTGCCAGCTTAGTTGTTCTCCGAATAAGAGTCCGTGGATTTGTTCTTGGCTTACTTTTTTGTTCTCATTTGGATTAGATCTGCTGTAGCTTGTTGCGTCCAAATGAGAGTTAGAGAGATTCCGTCTTGAACCTGAGCGCAATACACTATCAGCTTGTTGCGGAGTATAGTGAGGGTTAGGAATCTGTTCCTTATTTTTTATTTTTTCAGTTTGTTGAGGCATTGTCATGGGATAATCTGGAAGAAGATGTTTAAATTCATTGTCATGGGAAAACTATTTAATTTAACCGAACATTTTACATACTATGCGCTACTACTTCAAAATGCGAGTTAATGCTGTTCCCATTTAGAAGTTACAACAAACCGAAAAGTTTAAATAGGTTCAATATCTTATATAAGCTCACCTCTTTTTGCCCGGGAGAGGACGTTTAATTCATCTGTTTAGCTTGAATTAAACCTCCTCTTCAAGGGTTTATAATTAAGTTAAACCAAAAAGGTTTAAATAATCCTTGCCTCTTATTCTCTTAATGAAAAAATCATATCCAGAATATAGAAAATTAAGAATCAACAAAGAACAACTCTATAACAAACTCACTAACGCAGAAAAGAAAATTGTTGATGACTTTATTTCTTATTGTGCAATTGGTTCTGGACAAAACAAACTCAATGACATTAAAGCAAACATTCTTCAGTTTAGAGACATTATTGAAAAACCATTTAAAGAAATTAACCTTAAAGACCTAAGAGACTATCTTGTTCTCTTAAACAAATCTGGAAGAACAAAATACACAACCAACGGCACTAAAATTCATGTTAAAAGATTTCTCAAATGGTATTTCAAAGGATGGTCTGAAAGATTTGATGAGTTGAAAGATATTAGACTCATGGAAGCATTTAACCATGAGAAGATAAACGAAGGAACTTTATTAACGAAACAAGACATTGAAAAAATCATGCAAAAGGAAAGAAACTTGTCTAAAAAAACTTTTTTTATTTCTCTTTATGAAAGTGGATTAAGACCTATTGAATTAAGAACTTTGAAGTGGAAGAATATCAGGTTTAATACTGATGGGGATATATCAGAGCTTCATATCTTCGCAACTAAAACATCAAAAGCAAGGACTGTCTTCGTAAAAGAATCAACTTATTATCTTCAACAGTTAAAAGAAGAAGTTGATGGTGATTATGTTTTTCCTTCTGTAATGAAACAGAACGAACCAATATCAAAAGCGTCTGCAACATTATGGATTAAAGGGATGGGGAAAAAGACATTGGGAAGAGATATTTTCCCCTACCTAATTCGTCATACACGAGCCACTGAACTTTATTTGAATAATCCAAAGGTTGCACAGAAATTTATGGGTCATAAGAAAGATATGAGCAACATCTATACTCATCTCTCATCTAAAGACGTAAAAGAAAACTTATTGCAGACAGTTTACAAACTTGAAGACGTGCCTCCAGAAGAAAAAGCAGAATTGATTAAGAGACTTGAAAAAATGGAGGATTTATGGAACAAGTTAGAAAAAAATCCTAAGTTAAAAAAGATATTGCAGGTAGCAAAATGATTTCAAAAAGAGTAAAGAAAAGGAGAAGAGAAATATTAATTGTAATCGGTGTTCTTTGGTTTGTTTCTGCTGTCATGACACAATTTAGTGTGTTTAATCAAACCATTGCAGTTAGTATTCTGGTAGGTTTAACTGTCGCATTATTTACGAAAGTATTAGATTGGTGGGAGGTTTTGTAAATTTATTTCTTTTTTTTCTTAAATTTTAAATAAATAAATCTAAAGAACGCAAAGATTAACAGAACGAGAGCAAAATTTCCAAAAGAGTAAGCAATTAATCCACGATAATCAGACATAGAAAATAAAACGTGAGTATGTTCTGAAATTATAATCTTAACAAAAACAATCAACCAAAAATACCAACGAGTAACAACCCACCTCCAAATCTTCGGTTTATCGTCTTTTCTTTCTTCTTTTTCGTCTGTCATCTGGAATTATTATTGGTTTTAATCTGATTCCTGCTGTCTGGTATTTTGGTATAGCAAGTTTAAGTTTACTTACTGGTATTTTCAGGGGTTTTAACTTTAAAATCTTTGCTGTGAACCCCTCAACCAACGCAATGTCATCTTTAAATGTGTCTTTTCTCCTTTTCTTTCGTGGTCTTCTCCTCCTATCAGGTTGAAGGAAGAGAGGGGTTGTTATTGGAGGTCTAACAACCCTCTTGCCCAAAAGAGAAGGTGAAAGAACCTTTTTAGTTGGTCTTCCAACAGTTTTTCCTCTCGGAGTTGTCGGAAGTCTGAATGTAACAAAACCTTTAGGCAATGAGACAGGTTTTTGAGATATTTTAGTTATGGCTCTGTCAAAACTCTTAACACTTGGAGACTTAATTGAAACATCTAAACTCTTTAAGGTTTGTTTCATGGTTGTTGGTTGTTTTGTTGTTTTGACAAAAGTAAAAAGTGGAAGAGTTGTTTTTGTTGGAGAGACATAACGTTTAGTTTGTCTCAAATAACTGGAATAATCAAATCTTGTTTCTGCTCTTAATTTTTTTAATTGTATTTGACTTAATTCTGAAATTGATTTTGTTGAAAGAATTTTATTGAGTTGTTTTGATGTTACTCCAATCTTTGCCTCAACAATGGGGACTCTACGACCTTCTATAATCGTTACTCCAATATCCCCAACCTTTTTAGGAATTTTTGGGGGGTATAAGACAGTTTCTAACTCTGAACCTCTTAATTGAGCTTGAAAACCTCCCCTTCTTCCAACTAACTCATCAGGAAAAGCAATAATTTGAGGTTTGGTTTTCTTAAAAGTAATGTCCTCTCCAAGAAGAATATCTTTAAACGTTGCTTCTTTTTGTTTTAATCCCAACCTGCTAACTCTAACGAATCCCTTAGTCTCTTTAAGCGGTGGAGTTGCAAACAATTCTCTCTTCAATGGTTTGTCTAACAACTTAACAAAGTCTTCCTGTGCTGTTACAATTACCCCCCTTTTCTTTGTGAACGCTATCTGTTCTTTTACTGTAAACCCAAAGCCCCCTCTTAAAGTTGGGTCTATTGTCGGTAATCCTCCTCTCTCAACACCTTTAGGGATTAAACCAATATCAATGTCTTTTCCTGTCTTGGTTTTGATGTCTTTGATGGTTTTCTTTTCTAACTTGGTTAAATCATCAACCTCTGTCGTTACACCCTTAAATTTTGTTGAGATTTTTGCTCTTGTTAATTCTGCTCCCTTTTCAATTTGACTTATTAGTTTGCCAGAACCTTTTAACAGTAAAAGTTCTCCCCCAACTCTTGCAGTGAACCCTCTGGGGTCTTCTCTTGCCATCCTTCCAATATCTGCGAATGGAGACTTACCCTTTCCAAATAAAAACTGTCCAGTCTCTACTCCAAACTCTTTTACTGCAACGGCAGTTTCTTTTGGTTGAGTAACAGCTTGTTTAACAAATAAACCTGCCTCTAAAAAAGGGAGAACACCCAAACCTCCAAGTCTCAATACTTCTTCTTGAATCTTAACTTCCTCATCTCTCATTCTTCTTGTCTGAATTTCAGAACTAAATCTTCTTATATCAGATATGACCCCTGTAAGTCCAGAGGGTTCTTCTGGTTTGGTGATAACTCCAACAGGTTGTTTTTCCCCATGTTCAACAAACCCTTCATCTTGATATTCAGTTGGAATATCCTTGCTTGATGGTGTTTCGGGTTGAGTTACTGGAACTCTTCTCTCGGTTATTGTTATCCCAATTTGTTTTCTTAATATTGGAGATAGAGTTTTAGCTTCCTCAACTGTTAATTTACTAATTGGTTTTCCAAACTTTTGTTCAACTGCTTTTATCTTTGCCTGTGTCCTTCCTTTTATCCTTCCTGCAACTGCAATGTTTCTAAATTGTCTTTCCTTTGAACGAATAAACTCATCAACTCTTCCAACAAGAGAAAAATCTTTTGCTTCCTGTGAAAGTTCTTGTGCTTGTTGTTCTCTTCCTACTAATAACAATCTCCCAACAGATGTTCTTGCTGTTTGAAGTTGTGGAATAGACTTTTGTAGTTGTTGTCTTGCCTCTCTAAGACCTTCCAGCTCTCCCAATGCCCCTTCAACATTTAACCCTCGCTGTTGCATACCTTTAATTCCTTCTTGGAGATATTTTTCTTTTTCATTAAGTTGTTGAATCTTTGATTTTGTTCTCTCAATTTCACCAATAACATCTCTATAACTTGATGTTTTTCTTAACAATTCTCTCCTCTTTTGTTCTTGAAGAGTTAGTTCTTGAAGTCGTGGACTGCCACCAAATCTTCTCTCTGCAATTTTAACAGGGGTTTCTAATTCACTTGGAAGTTCTTGTTGCTGTGCCTCTCCAAATCTTACCATTATATCAACCTCCTGTTACTTTCAACTGGGATAGGTTTGTCTGGTTCAACGTATGGACTACACCAAAAAGAAGTTATGGGAAATTTCTTGTTTAATTGTTTTATCTCCTCAATAAACTGCTCTGACTTTTCCCATGACTTTATAGAAAATTCTAATAGGACTTTTTTCTTTGTGAATTTAGGTCTTTGAGAATTTGAAGTAATTGGCATTGTTATTGGATTTTTTGGATGGGTTTTTTTCTTTGTCATCTTCGCCTCCTTTTTCTTATTCCCATGTCTCTATCAAGAAGTTTATCATAATTGTTCATGTCTGTATTTACTAATCTTCTCAAGTTGTTCGTATCTTTAATACAAAGTTTATTCAAGTTTGATAAATCTCTCTCTGCAAGTGATTTTAAATTTCGGAGGTCTCGGTCTGCAATTAAAAGAATATCTGGAAAACCAATATTCACCCTTAATATTTTTCTTCTAACCATAAACAGTAAAAAACAAACCCTTTAAAATATGTTATAGGATTATTCCTCCTCCAATGTTACACTAACAGTGGAGTTTAATGCTAAGAATCTAAGGAATGAGCTGGGGTTCATTCCAACTCTTTCGGCTTTCCTTTTAATTATTTCCTTTTCCTCTGGATTTACTTTAATTCTTATCTCGTTATTTCGTGCCATTATTAACGGTGGTTTTTATTTATTTGATTTTGAGAGGATTCTATGTATGGTTTTTTATGACCCCTTTTTAATCCTCTATCCTTCCTCATCTTTCGTGGTCTCTTATCTCTTCCTCTCTTTCCAACAAGATGTCTTTTCTTACTTGCTTGAAGTCCTGCCTTAGTTCGTTGAGATATTTTTTCTCTTTCAATTTTTGCAACAGTAGAAATAATTGAAAGGACAACATCCTTAAATTGTCCGACAGATTTAAAATAAGGTTCTTGATAACTCTCCCAGTCAATTCCTAAGTTCTCAAGTTCTTTTAATTTCTGTAATGTAAATAAAGTTCCTGCTCTTGAGAATCTTGAAATGTCCCAGAACAAAACCAAATCGAATAATCTTTTATGTGCGTCTTGAAACATCTTATCATAAGAAGGTCTTGATGTTTCTTTTCCAGAAATTACATCAATATATTCTTCAAAGATTTTATAATTATTTTTCTTACAATACTCTCTTAATTGAAGGAGTTGGTTTTGAATTTCCTGTCTTCCTGTTGAAACTCTAACATAAAGTCCACATCTCATTCTCCAAACCCCCTCGTTCCCCTCATACGTTTTAATTCAGAACTAAAAAAGTGTTTTTCCACAGATTTATCTTTCAAAGTTTTCAATGCAATCTTAACAAGTTTATCTGCTCGGAGAAAATGAGACTGAATTGTTAAGTCTCCAATGCGACAAACCTCTGGTTGTCTTGATGTTTCTGTCTTAATGGTTTCCTCTAACTCATTTAACTTCGCAATGATTTGGTTTATTACTTCTTCTTCCATTGTTATACACTCTGTTGATTTGTTGAATCTGATGTTGCAATAATGAGGATAATCATAATGAAATTAAAAGTTACAAAACTCAAAATGCAAAGAAGGTTTATCACCTTACTAAACCTTGACCAGTTGAAAACTTCAATTAGAAGAATCATAATAAATAAAACAAAATTTCCAATTGCGAATATTCCAAACACTCCAAGAAAAGAAAGCCCCATAAAATTCTCTGATTTTGTTTCAGACAAGTCAGGCATCTGCAAACCTCCACTCTAAAAAGTTATCAACAATTTCATTGAGGGGTCTTTTTGTTTTTCTAATTCTTTTAAGAACAGATGGTCTAACCCTAATTGTCTTGACAACTTTGATGTCCTTACACATCTCTAATAATAGGGTTGCCTGTTCTCCATCAAAAACCTCATTGTTTGAGAGTCTGGCTATTATTTCTTGGTCTGTTGCACCCTCTTTAATCATTTTTCTACCTAATTTTAGTGCCTGACGCTTCCATTTCTCACAAATCTCCTTATATTTTGTGTATTCTTTCATTTGTTTGTTTTAGGATGGATTTGTGGGTAAAATTGTTTTTATTTGGTATATGTGTAGTAACTTTCCTTTATCTATTGAAGTTGTTACTGCTCTGAACAAGTATTACCCATCAACACTATCTTTAACCTCCTTGCGTTTCTCTTCTCTACTTGATTGTAGAACATGAAGGTAATGCAACCAACAATAATACTGTGTCTTGAATCTATGTAATCCCATTTGGTTACATTCTGGATATTCACATGGTTTTGGTTTCTTCATTTTATCTTAAACTTGGGGTTTAATTGTTTGAGGAGAGCATAGAACTTAATAATATTTCCAGAGACTTTACAACCAAAACATCTAAAGATTCCTTCTTGTTCATTAAGAGATAAACTTGGTTTAGTATCTGCGTGGAATGGACACTCTCTTAATCTCTTTCCAGTTGGAGTTAATCCAAACAAGTCTGCGATATGAAATATAGAGATTTTACTTGCTATCTTTTTGTAAAGCTCATCTCCAGTTATTTCTCTGGTTGTGTTTTTGGTAGAGAGTTGGTTCTTAACTTGCTCATAGATTTCTAAGTCTAATGCGTTTTGATAGTTCTTGTTAAATTCAGACCTTAAAGTTTTGAGAGTTTTGTATTTGTGGTGAGGTTTGTTCTCTTCTGCAATTGGGTGAAACTTATCCTCATACTTTTCACACATTGAATAGTCTGGGATTTCTCCTAAGTCGTCATTTACTCGCTTGTTTTTCCAGAACTCTTTGGGAATAAACTTTTGTAAGAATAACTTACGATATGTTGTGCCTTCTTCTTGTGTTAAGTCTGAAAGCCCACCAATATTTTTAATGTGGATGTGGGGTTCTTTCATGCCATCAGCATACCAGACCTCAATCCAGTAACCAGCATTAACAAGATTGATTCCAGTAGCCATATAACATTTAACTCCATGTTCGGTTCTGTCATCTATGTCTATGATTATCTCATCTGGTTCTTCTTTTCGGAGGTTTTTTGATTTAAGGTATTCTTGACTATTCATTTTTTTCATCCCGCACTGTATAGTGAGAATTGGTGGTTTGGGTGGTTTCTCCTTTTATTTCATAAGCCGAAACAATACTTGGTTCATCCCAAATAACCGAACTATCAACGTTGAACTCTTTAGCAAGAGCCACCCTTTGCCAGAGTGGAGGAATAAATAAACCATTCAAGACCTTAGAAGAGAAGGTTTTGTGCCATCCGAGTTTAGAATACACATCAACCCATTTAAGTCCCCGTTCCCTTAACAATGTTTCAATTCTGGTGCGGATTGAACTATTAGTCATTTTAGTTGCTCCTTGTGTTTGCAGTCATCACAGAATATCATATCTGAATAAGCGTGAACATTGTTTGATTTACATTTTATACAGAAAATTTTATCTTGCGGTGTATAGCCAGATTCGGTGGTTCTGGTGGTTTCTGAACCACCCAAACCACCAGTTTCTACTATACGGTGCGATTCAATTTTTTTTGTTTTTTCTTGGGATTTTTCTGTCAAACCAATAATAGATTTAGCAGAGTCAATGATTTCTCCCGTCTCATCCTTGAATTTTCTTGTGGAAACTTCAAAGCCCTCATCCCTCAACAATTTCCCAATCTTTGAGACTGTTAATTGTCGCAACTTCTTCTGTTTCAGAAAATCGTTAAACGAGTTAGAGAACTCCCTCAACTTAACATAACCAGCCCCTCCTTCTTCATAGTCCTGTGAAACGAACATCATTAAGGGGTTAGAACGTTCCTCATACCTGCGTCGGCGTTCTTCAATATCCCCGCCGTTTGTAAATTCATTTGTTTCTATGAGTCGCAATAGAACATCTACAACCTTGCGGGTGAGGTTATGAAACTCTTTTTCTGGGATTTCTGCAAGTAAGTCTCTTTTGAGTTTGAATTGGTTGGGGAAGTCAATGGTGAGAATACGCCGATAAAATCCGTCTGATTTGTCTGGGGTAATTGGAAGAGAATTTGTTGCGATTATAAAAGTTGTTGGGGATAATTCTGAAAATGTAGTTTTTCCTTTAAACTCATACCGAATTAAGTCCTCGCCTGTAAGTTGCTTGAGAAGGTTCGTATTTGTTAGGTCAGCAGAATCAACCTCGCCGACAACACAAAGGAGTTTTTTATACAACGCAGATGTTTCAAAAGAACGAGTGATGAGACTTTTGATATTTGAAGCAACACAATTCTCCTTTCCCAGAAACTTTATGATAAGGTTTTGGAATGTTCCTTTGCCATTGCTCCCTGCACCAGTGAGAGCTACAATAGTTTGTAAGAATTGCTCCCGCAAACATGAGTAAGCTAAAATTTCATAGAGAGTTGGTTTATATTTTTCGCCGACCCACTCAACAAAAAGTCTGTCTATGGTTGGGGTCTCTGAATTTTTAGAAAGTTCGTAAGGTATTGGAGCAGTTAAAAAGTATTTCGGAGTTGCAGGAAGTTCTTTTTTCTCTCGCAAGTTATAAATCTTATTCTTGAACTGAACACAATACTCTGGTAGGTCTAAAGGTTTATAGCGTCTGCTCTTTTGCCTCAAAACTTTTAGAATAAAACCAGAGTGTTTAGAGACTTGTTCTGTTTTCAAGTCAAAAAAGTCTTCAAATAAATTCAGAACACAAACATCATCAACGATACTCCAAAATTTTTTCTCGTCATCCCACGCCCACCATAAAGAATGTTCGTCATAATAAATAGGGGATTCTTTAACAAAATCATCAAAACTTTTCTTTAGTAATGCAAGAAGTTCTTTAGCAGAAAATTTGATTTGTTTTTTCGTTGGTGTCTTCATAATATATACCTCCTAAAACCTTTTTCAACCTCATACTCAACAGAAAAGCCATCTGGTTGTGAATTTATCATATTAAGAAAAATCCTCCTCTATTTGCGTCTTATTTTCAAGAACCATAAGGACAAAACTCATGCGATTAATCAGATAGTCCATTCTCTCTTGGATGGTTGGTTCTTGTGTTTGAAGATTAGGTTGCTGTTGCATTTTCCTCTTTTCGCCCTCCTAAAGTTTTGAGAATAATAAATCGGCAATAAGTTGAAACACCAAGACCTTTTTCCTTCGCTATTTGCCTTAATGCCTTTTTATTCTCTGGTTCAATATGAAAAACAATCTTTTCACCGAATCTTTTTGTTTGTGCCATTTTAGTTCTATTTTATAGAGCATAATAGGTTTATAAATATTTCTATTAAATAGAACAACAATTAAATTTATAAAGAGAATAGTTCTATAAAATAGATGAGTGGTAGAACTAAACAAATCAGAAATATTGAGACTGCTTTCACAAGTGAAAATCGTGGTAAAATTCTGGTTCTATGTGAAATTCCTAAAAACTTTAACGAACTAAAAAAAGAAGTTGGATTATCTGTTGGAGCATTAACATATCATCTTAATTTTCTCTTAGAAGTTGGTCTATTAACAAAAACAAAAGACCAAAATGACGATAGAAAAATAATTATCCAAACAAATTCAAAGAAAATCCAAGAATATCAAACTCTTCTAAAGAAAAAAGCAGAGAGAAACGAAAAACAATGGATTAAACAAATTGATAATAAATTAGCTTACAAGGAAAGGGAGCTAACGCCAGAAATAATTGAATTATTAGTTTATATTCAACAAAACCAAAATGTTACTGATGAACAAATTAATAATCACCCAGAGTTTAACACTAAACATAAAATTGGAGCTTCTTTCCTCGTAAGAGAGAAGGGATATGCAGGATTATCAATAACACCCAAAGGTGAGCAATACCTTAAAGACCACAAGTAACTTAAACCCTAACAGTTTAACTTTTTAATACCACATCTTCAAGGGTTAAATTCTAATTAGAATCGGAAACCACCAACATAATTACTCCAAACCCATTATTCTCTTCATCTAATTCCTCAATTTTCAGCAAGTGGTCCACAGACGCCGTTGCATCATACTCTCCCTCCTCCAACTCATCATAAACAGACTCCACAATCGTTTCTTGATCAGGCTCTAAAGAAGGAGTGTATGTACTTGTAAAACTCAAAGGAAATAACTCTCCCCCAAAACTCACTCTCGTCGTAGACTGCTCTGCGCTAGATTCCCCGATATTTTTCACAGTTGTATACACTGTCACAGAATATACTGTCACATTTGTCGTACTATTTGTTATTTCATCTGTTATCTCCATACTTATATTACTAATTATTAAATCAGGAAGGCCTTCGTCAGATTGGCAATCTGCATCAGTACTGCATCCGTCCTCTCCCATGCCCTCAATTTCTACGCAAGAATTGTTTGAACAAATTGCATGCGTTTCATTCACTAAAGGCAAGCAATCATCACTGCATGAATCAAAACTCTCCTCCCCCTCACAAATCCCATCACCACAATCTGACTCATCATTATCGCTCTCATTTTCACAACCTTCGTCTATCAAGTAATCAACCTTTCCATCCCCATCATTATCTGTGCCATCATTGCATTCATTGAGTTCTCCATTTTCATCAGAAGTTTTGTCATCTTCCTCCACCAGGAAATAAACTGCAAGAATAACTCCAAGAACTACAACTGCAAAAATTAAAATTGCCAAAACAAAACCTCTTTTATTCATTTTATTACTGACCAAACTTCCTTTTTATAATTTTCTTAACAACTTTTCTCTCATTAAGAACCTATTTCTTCAAGGGTTTGTAATTATCTTTAAGAAAAATTATTCTTTTTTTTCGCCAAACTCTGTGTATTTGCACCATCCACAATACAATCTGTTTTTGTGGTTTGCTAAAAATGTTCCAGGTCCGCATCTTGGGCAGTGTTTTTTGTTTCTTTTTATAGAACCATTTTCAATTGAGTAATGAGAGTATTTTTTCCCAGTTGGTTTGTTTTTGTGCGGCTTTTTGCCTTTTCTTTCTTTTTTAGAGCCGCCTTTTTTTGTTGCCATTTTATATTAACAGTAAGGTATTGGTTGTCCTCCCCTTAATCGATGACCCCTATATCTTTTTAATTCTTTTCCACTAAATCCTACTGCCCTTAACTCACGAATTTCAGCGCAAATACTGTCCTCAAGCATATCAGCTCTTCTTACGTTCTCTTGCATTTGTTTCCTATACATCTTTTGTCTAAGTAAATCCAAGACTAATTCTTTCACAACTTCGTTAGTTACTTGGATTGTGATACTCATTTTTTCTCTCCAGACTGCGCTTTCTTTTTCGCTTTCACCTTAGGTTCTATTTTGTGTTTGTCTTGTTCTGAATCGTAAATGAAAACCTTGCACACAAACTCTTTTGAGCCGAAATTATTTTTCACAGATTTAACAACGACGTTTGTTTCAGGGATTTTAAAGTGAGAGATGGCTGCTTTTTTGCAATTTTCATAGCCGAGGTTGGAGTCTGACTCTAAAATAAATTGAACCTCTCTTCTTTTCAGTAAATTATTTTTTTTGTCGTTAAGGATGTTCATTTTATCAACGGCAAGGATACTTCCACTCTAAAGCAGAGCGAGGAATTGGGTCCTCCAAATTTAATTGATTATTAATAAATCTAAGACACCAAGAATTTCCAATAATGCAATTCTTGGATGCGCTCAACAATCTTTGACTCTTGACGTAAGTAAGTATTAAATCTTTTCTTTGTGGATTTTGTGTGTCTGTTAACATTTTTGTTTTAGTTCCTGATACCTCGTCCTTTAGGGAGGGGTTGTTCATTTTAAAGTTTAATTGCATATTCGCCTTTTTCATTTATTTTAAGTTTCTTGGCAATTTCAGAATCCTCTGGTTTGAGAACAAATATTTTTCCTTTGAATGAGTCGCTGGATTCTTCAGAGCCGCATTTAGGGCACTTTGCTCCTTTATAGACTGTTTTGCATTTCTTGCATGCTTTTTGTTTTGCCATTTTATTTATTTCTTTCCCCCTTTCTTCCCTTTAGTTCCTTTACCTGCTCTTTTGGCTGCTTTTTTTATATCCTCTTCTTTTTTATTTTTATCTTCTTCAAGCCATTGTAATTTTCCCAGACCAGGTTGGCGCATTGTGAGGCCTATCTTTGGGGTTCCTGCTTTATAACTTATTGCGACGATTCTTGCAATGCAGTCGTCCTTTTTTCCGAGAGAGCGTTTTGAGGATTTTCCGGATAGCGTGCCTGTTTTGTTTAATGAAACGTAGTCTTCCATTGTTTGTGAGATGTGGATCATACCTCTTTCAGGTCCGATTTGTATGAATGCTCCGAAGTTTGTTATTTCAGAAATTGTTCCATAGGTTAATTCGTGTAGTTCAGGTTTCCAGACAAGGAGCCTAAATTGTGAGTTATAGTATGCTGCTCCATCCCCTGAGATTATGATTCCGTCATCTATTTTTCCTACTGAAAGGATTGATATCACATAACCAAATTCCCTGCTGATGCTGTCTGCAAAATCTTCATTCAATTGTTTTTCTACTGCTTCATGGGTAGGCAGGCCAAAATGGCGCGGCTCTACTCTGACGTGGTCTTCAGCATCTAATATGTAGAACATTTTCTCCTTAGTAAAGATTTTAGAGAAAAGTGGTTTTTAAAACTTACTACTAATGGTTAAAATTATAAACTGGGGAAATTTTAATATTTTATGCCAGCGTGGCGGAGTGGTCTAACGCGTCGGTCTCGAAAGTACTAATTTCTTTCGAAAAGAAAGTAGTACGCATCAAAGAAACTGCAATAGGTCCTGCGGACTTGTTTCCGAGCTAACCGATTCCTTAACAGGAGCAGAGGTTCGAATCCTCTCGCTGGCGTCATTTTTCCTAACTGGGTCTTGACCAAATCTCCAATAACCCTGCCTCATAGTCTAACAGATGAGTGGATTTCTGTGAAACTCAAGCGCCTTCTCTAAAACAATGTCTCTTTTGCCAATTATTGATTTCGAAGCAGGAATGAAAATGTGTGGTGCTATCCCCCTGTCTTGTAAAAGGAACTGATCTAAACGGTATTTCAGCCATGATGGAATATCTAATGCAAATCTAGACTTGTGTTTCAAGGGATTTTTGTTATTGTCAATTTTTTTACCTACTAACGGGCCATCAACTAGATATCTTTCAGGGCGCGCGCTTCCGCCTCCAGTTATATCCCCTATCAGAACTGTTCCAGGTATTGCAGCTAGATCCATGGTTACTAATTCTGCAGAACTATAGGTGTTATTTCCAATTAGAACAACTATATCTTTTTGTTGATATTTCTTTCCGGGAAATACGTAATTGGGAGTGAATTCAGATAACTGCTTTGGATTTTTTTCATTAGTTCTAAACCTAGCATGGGAAGAGATGAAAGGATCTCCTAACCCTGCCAAATTTTTTATTAGTCTGTTTGCTAAGGAGTCATTTCCGCCTTTATTTGCTCTTAAATCAATTATCCATTTATGGTATTTTCCAAAATTGATTTCACGATACATCTTCTCTAAGTCCGATCTATATCTATCTGCTAAACTTCCAATTCTTATATAAATTAAATTGCCCTTCTTCCTGGAAACGATTGCCTTATTATTATTTTTCCCCTTAAAGTATTTTTTTAATAATTCTCCGTTGTAGTTTTTACGTTTTTTGAATTCATGGGTCCCAATACCTTTTCCGGTCCCGTCAACAATTCTGATATGAGGGTCTCTCATAATGAATAAAGATTTTAATACGTGTTTGATGAATTTTTCATCATCTTTTATTTTATCCACCCTATTCTGTAGGGCTGAACTTGCTTTCTTGAATTCTTCTTCACGCAATGCCAAATAAGAATAATGTTTTGCTATGAGATGCAATATATTTTTAGCGACTTTTTTGTAAGAGTCTCTTCTTTCACTCACGTAATGTAAAAAACTTGTTTCCTTATAAATTCTTTCTTTAATATAGCGCAGAATCACATAAGTTTTCTGCACCCCTTTATTTTTTTACGCTAAGTGTTTTACTCTTGAATGTTTTATTGGAGATTCGTGCCTAGACATACAGTTCGAAGCTTAGCGCTGACGCGTCCGAAGAAATTATAAGCTTCTTGGTCCTTGGTTTCGTGTAGGGGAGAGTATTTTGGGGTCAGGGGTTTTTAGAAATGATAAAAAAAGAAAAAATAAATATCAAGACGAAAGGAAATACAGATGTGATTGATATAACGCGAGAGGTGCAGTCGAAGGTTGATAAGAGTGGCGTTCAGGAGGGGCATGTTTTGGTTTTTGTTTCTGGTTCGACAGCTGGCGTGACAACTGTTGAGTATGAGCCGGGTTTGGAAAAAGATTTGAAGGAGATGTTTGAGCGAGTGGTACCTTCGGATAAAGATTATTATCATAACGAGAGGTGGGGAGATGGAAATGGGCATAGTCATGTTAGGGCTTCATTGTTAGGACCTTCGGTAATTGTGCCTTTTTCAAATGGAGAGTTGCTGTTGGGAACCTGGCAGCAGATTGTTCTTATGGATTTTGATAATCGTGCTAGATCGAGAGAGATTGTGGTGCAGGTGGTGGGAGAATAAGTTATTTCTTCTTCTTCAATATGAAATGTATTATCAAGTAGATGAAGATTATGAAGTAGGCGAGGCTTGCTGCGATGAAGATTAGGAATAAAATAGGGTTGTTTTTGATTATGTCGGCGCCGAGGTAGGTTTGGATGAAGACGAGTGGGGCGAGGCCGAGGGCTGTGCCGATTAAGAAGTGGGAGAGTTTCATTTTGCTTAGACCTGCTAGGTAACTGAAGATGTCGGATGAGGTGATTGGGTTGATTCTTAGGAAGAAGATTGCAAATGCTCCGTATTTCTCTGAAAGTTTGTCAAACCTTCTTTTGTTTTTGCCCTCAATCTTTTTTGATATGTATTCTCTTGCAATTGTTCTGGCGATTATGAATGCTAAGGCGGCTCCGATTAAGTTTCCTGCGAGGACTAGGAAGCCGCCGAGGAAGGTGCCGAAGAGTATTCCGGAGACAACGTAAAGGATGAGATGTGGTATTGGGGCTGCGACAACTTCAAGGATTACGAGAAGGATGAGGATGAGTGCCGCGAGGCTTCCGAATGAGTTAATGTAGTTAACAACATAATCTGTGTCGTTTGTTGCGATTGAATAAATAATTCCTTCTGAGATGTACGAGTAATACGAGCCGGCTAAGATTAGAATTAAAAGTACGAGAAAGGAGAATGTCAGGATTTTCTTTTTTCTTTTTTTCATAAGATTTTAATCTTACTTTTTTTTAGTTCCTTGGACATTTCTTGCCAGGTTAGGAGGCCGTTCTTTGCTCCTGGGATTTGGATTACTGATTCTGCGTTCAAGGAGCCTGCGATGATTGCTGTTTCTAGATCGCTTGATTTTACTAAGCTTGCTACGAAACCAGAAGCGAATGCATCTCCTGCGCCTGTGCGTTCTTTGACTTTGATTTTTCTTGGTAGTGCTGTGAATTTTTCCTTGGTGTTTGAAACAGAAGTGCCTTTTTTGCCGAAGGTTATTGCGACTATTTTTGGGCCTAACTTGTGAAGACCTTTGAAGAGATCGCCTTTTTTGATTAATTGTTTCGCTTCGGAACCATTGAGGATTAGTGCATCGCAGTGCTTTAGGATTTCTTTAATATATGATGGTCCTTTTTTTGTTAGGTAGCTAGAAGGGTTGTAGGCGAGTTTGATGCCTTTTCTTTTAGAGTATGAGGCTAGTTTGATTTGTGTTTTTAGCGAGATGTTGTCCAGAGATGCGAAGTAGAACCATTTTGTTTTTAGTTTGTTTAATGGAATGTCTTTGTATGAGATGGAGTTTGATTTTTCTTTGAATGTCAGGATTGTTCGGTTGTGTTCTTTGCTGTCTAGGATTACTGAGAAGTCTGTAAGGCCGGGTTCTTGTTTTCCTAGGAATGTAATTTTTCTTTGTTTTAGTTCTTTGAGTATTAGCTCAGAGTTGGAGTCTTTGCCTATTTTAATTATTGCTCCTGTTTTGAGACCGAGGTTTGCGAATGTTGCCGCAGTGTTTGTTCCGCCGCCGCCGGTTGAGAATTCTAACCTTTTGACTGCTATTTTGGATCCAGAGGTGTAGCAAATGTCTTTTCCTTTTTGTGGGATGTCTGTGTCTAGGAAAGCGTCAACAACTGCTCCGCCGAAGGTTATTATGTCGTACATTTTCACTTCTTTTTTAGGGCCTCAATTCCTGGAAGCTTCTTGCCCGCGATATATTCATCTAAGGCTCCGCCACTTAGACTAATATAACCAAAGCGAGATTTATTAATCTTTAGTTTTTGTATTGCGTCGGTTGTGTGGCCGCCACCTACGAGTGAGAAGGCTTTGCTTTTGGTGATGGCTTTGAAGATTGCGTGTGTTCCTTGGCAGAATTTGAGATCTTCGCAGTAGCCTGCAACGCCTTTCATAAAGATGTATTTTGCCTGCTTGATCTTCTTTATGCAAAGAGCCTGGGTTTTTTTTCCAATGTCAAAGATTTCGTATTTGCTTGGGAAGTCTTCTAATGGGATTTCTTTTCGTTTGTTACCTTCCACCCGGACTGCAAAATCAATAGGGGTTTGGATATTTTTTACAAGGGGTTTTAGTTTTGGAACAAATTCTTTGACTTTGTCTTTTAAGAATTTGTTTTGTGCGCCGAGATTGTGGCCTTTAGCAATCGTGCAGAGCTGACCGAAGATGCCTGTTGTTATTACATTTTTGTTTTTCTTTAATATGTCGATATTCTCTTTTGGTTTTGCTCCGCCAAGGATGAAGAGGGCATTTTTGACTTTTATCTTTTGTAAATGTTTGAGTTCTGATTCTAAAACTCTGCCTATGCCTGATTTGAGGACTTGAGGAAAGCCTGTAACAGAAGTTTGGGAGCGATGGCTGACTGAGAATGCGTCGTTTAGGTAGATGTCAAATAGTGGTGCTAGAATGTTGATGAGGTCATTGTTCTTTAGGGATTGGTTAAATTCATCTTTGATTGAGCGGATGTTTTCTAGTAAGAGGACTTGACCTGGTTTGAGTGATGTGATTGCAGAGACTGCTTTTTTTCCTAAAATGTCTGGGACGAACTTAACTTTAAGGAGTTTGGCGTGTTGTTTTAGTGAAGTGAAGTCTGGTTTGCCTGGGCGGGATTGGTGTGCGAGGATAATTGTTTTGGCTTTTTTCTTTTTGAGTTCTTTCAATGTAATGAGGTGGGCTTTCATTCTAGCTGAGAATTGTGCTTTGCCTTTTATTATCTCTGTGTTAAGGTCCAACCTGATGAGGACGCGTTTGTTGCGAACGTTTAAGGTTGAGAGTGTTGGGAGTTTCATCTTCCTTCCTTTAGCTTGATGCCTTCCTTGATGAGATGGCTGAGATCGTTGAAGGTGAAGTGGGTGACTTTGCCTTTGGGGCTTGTCTCTAGGATTGAGATGCTGGCGTTGCTGAGGGTGTAGTATTTTCCTTCTGTTACGCTTAGATTTAGGGAATTTAGGATTAGGTGTAGGAAGAATAGGCCGTGGCCGACTAGGAGGATGTTTTGTTTTGGGTGTTTTTTTAATAGTTCCCGGTAGAATTTGCCGGCGCGGTGGTAGCAGCCCTGGAGACTTTCTCCGTTTTTTGGTTTGAACAAGTGGGATGGAACACCTTCGTTTTCAGCTGCTTTGAAAAATGAGCTCCAGTCATCTATGCCTCCTTTGCCGAAGATGCCCATGTTGAATTCAATCATTTTTTTAGAGAATGCCATTGGGGTTTTCTCAACGAAAGGTTGTATTTTCTCAAGGGTTTTTCTTGTTCTTTTTAATGGGCTGCAGTAGATTTTGTGGAACTTTATGTCTTTGATGTATGAACCAAGGCGTTTCGCTTGTTCTTGTCCAATTTCGGTTAAGTTTGCGTCTATATCTGAAGCTATGCGGGCGTTTCTTAGTGATTGTGCGTGACGGACTAGGTAGAGTTTCATTTCTTATTGAACCTTTTTTTGAATTTTACCCCGTACTGTGGTTTTGAATCTTCATGATAGATTGTTAGGACTTTGAGCTTTGTTTTGCCAGTGTTGATTAACCTGTGAGCGAAACCAGAGGGGACAAGGTTAAGTTCTTTCTTTTTTAGATTAATTTCTTTTAGAGCGCCTTTTTGTAAGATTAATTTGCCTTTGCCCTCGAGTAAGATATAGAACTCTTGCATCTTGGTTTTGTGGACATGGCCCTTTGTCATGTAGAACTCTTTTCCAACAGTTCCGGGGTTGAGTATTGTAAGGGCAAAATTCATTGGAGAATAATTTTTAATGAAGACCTCGTACACTAAGTTATTATTTTTTGGTTCTTTTTTTAGAAAGAAGTCTTTCATATCTTTTACTTTTACTACTTTCTTTTTATCATGATATTTTTCAAGTTCTCTGATGGTTTTTTTGGAAGGTTTCATTTAATATCCCCTATTTTTTTAATTTTCTTTCCGTTAAATAAGATTTTATCCGGATACTCTTTCTTTAACAGGTCAAGTGTTCTTTTAGATGTTTTGCCTTTAATGTAAAAACCTAAAAAATTCTTATTGTTCGGAAGTTCTATTGATTTGTTTGATAGGATCTCAGGCGTACCACGGTAATTGTTAATTGCTTTTAATGCGTCCTTTTTGGAATCTGGATATATTAATTTGAGGTCCTTTACTGTTTTCTTAATTAGGCGATTTAATTTGTTAAAGTCTTTATATTTGCGTATCGCCCGGAATAGCTCTTCTTCTATTTTCCAGAAATCGAGTATTGTTCTTTTCTTTCCGTTGACTTCTTCATTGTGGTATCGATTTATAACTCCCCTAGCAACCTTTGACGATCTGGCTAATCTTTCTAGATATGTCGGATCCTTCTCATGCCAAAAATCTACTACTTTTTTATAGGGCTGCCAGGATATGGACTTTCTATAATACTCAAGATTTTTTAACATATCTAAGCTAAAAATTAAACAATACTTAAAATCATAAGCGGTCGTGTAGAAAAATCCTAGGCTGAAAAAGATCCGGTTGTCGAAGCCCAAGAATTTTTCCATATAAGGTGTTTTCTTTTTTCCATCATGTTCCTTTGGCGTCTTCAACCCTCCCTCCCCAATTATCTTTTTGAAAGTTTTAGTATTATCAATAGCATGAACTATAACGGGACTTTTGTATTTTTGGATAAATGGGGCTATAAGCTTTTGTCTTTCTTTGAATCGATATTCAAAAGATCTATCTTTTTTGAACTTGTAGGTCATTTTTTCTTTTTTAGTAAAACATACTCGGCGTGAGCCCAGCCTAGCGGGGTTGCCCAGTATATGAGATCTTCGTTGTATTTCTTTTTGAATGTTTTGTTTAGTTTTTCTGCACGGCGCATGCCATTGAGAATGCGCTTGTTGAATTCAATTTCATGCTCTTCCCACTCGTCGAATTCTTCTTTTATTGTTACATGTTCGGGGAGGAGGCCAGAGGTTCTTGTTGCGGTTTTTTCTATCCATGATTCGCAGAGTTTTGCGTTTTTCTTGTCGTTTATTTTTTTATAAAAGTGGGCTAACCAGGCTGTGAATGCAACCCAGGCTCCAGAGCCGCCTGAATACCAGTGCCAATCTCTTGCAATCTCGAATTTCTTAAAACGTCTTATACCTCCTGTTTCTCCATACCAAAGGTTTTTCATTATATGGGCGAGGGTTTTCTTAAGGATTGTTTTGTTTGTGTCTAAGTTGAAATAGAATGGGGCGAGTTGGGAGATGTCTGTTGCTGTTTTGTATTTTGTGTTTTTCATGTAGAGGCTGGAGCGTTTGTTGAAGAGTTTTGATTTTATATTTTTGTGTAATTGTTTTGCTTCTGAGAACCAGCGTTTTTGTTCTGTTTTGCAATTGAGGACTTTGGCTATTTCGGCTGCGTCGTAAAGACCTCGGCAGCAGGCGCAGTTTGCCCAGATTTCATGGCTTTTTTCTAGTTTTTCAAATTCATGGATGCTTGTTTCTGTGTAGATTAAACCTCTCTTGATGTTTTTTTCTATTGATGCTACACATCCTTTGACAAGAGCCCATGTGTCTGCTAGGAATTCTTTGTTTTTGTTGTAGAGGAATGTATTGTAGATTCCATGGAGGACAAGGCCTGTGTTGTCGTGCTGATGCTTTCTTGTGACTGCGGGCAGGCCATTTGGTGTGTATCTGTGGAATATCTCCTTGTATTGTTCTATTTTTGCATTTTTGTTTAGGAAGCGGTAGAATTTTTCAGAGCGTTTTGTTAAACCAGAGACGTTGAAAGCTTTTGTAACTATTACTGAATCTCTTGGATAAATGTACGGGTATGCTCCATCTGCAGGTGTTGCTAAGATTCCTCCGTTTTTTAGTTGCAGGGATTTTAGGATGCGGAGGGATTTGGTTAGGAGGTTCATTTTATTATTGCATAAATAAGTTCATCAACAAATTTATTTTTTATCTTCACATTTTTTTTCAAAGTGCCCTCTTTTTTGTATTCGCACTTCTTTAACAGATTCTCAGATGCTCGGTTGCTTGCGAGTAATGTGCCGTAAATCCTTTTTAATTTTAATTTCTCAAAACCTAATTTAGTAACAAATTTTAAAACTTTCCTTCCAACGCCTTTCCCCCGATAATCCTTTCCAATCCAAAGCCAAACTTCTGCTTTGTGCTTTTTGGAAAGTTTGGTTAAGCCTGCAGCTCCTGCGATATTCCCATTAATTTTGATAATAAAATTTTTCTTCTTACCCTCTTTATTTTCTTTTATCATGTCCTTAAGGATATTCTTGGTAATTTTTAGTGAGCATGGATAAGGTATCTCCGGGATGTTTTTGTGGATTTCTTTGTCGTTTATTTGTTTGTGTAACTGAGGTAGGTCTTTTTCAGTTGGGTTTCTTAGTTTTAGGTTCATTTTCTTTTATAGTGCTTGATCATGTATAGGGGTATGACATTTTCTTTAACCATCCTTTTTGTTTTATCTTCTATGGATTCAAAAAATTTTGCATCTTTAAAATGATTCGCCATCTCTAGCAATGAATCTCTAATTGTTTCCTTTGTTGATAAACTAAAAACTTCTCCTGTGTGAACTAAATCGGCGAACTCCTTAATATCTGCATCTTTCTCAAAAATGACGGAATTTATCTTATTGTGGTTTAAGGCTAGAGCGGTTGTTTTATGACTTCCATCAAGCATTAGGTATTTCACCTTCTTCTTTTTGATGAATGTTTTTATTCTATCGTTATATTCCTTAGCCTTCTTTGATTTGTTATCTAATAGCGGCTGCCCGATTGATAGGGGAATAACTGGAGTTGGAGGAAGAATGTTCTTATGACCTTTTTTGCAAATGCTAAAATAAATCTTTAATATGTGGGGGTTGTGAACTGGAAAATCTTTCGTTGTGAGAATTTCATTTGGCTTTAAGTTTTTGATTTTCATTTCAGCCTCTTTTTCTATTTCTTTAAAGGAAGAAAGGGTTTTATAGCTTTTGTGTTTTCATTCTCCCAAATACCCTCCCTTTTGCAAATTCCAGAGTTCGCGGTAAACGCCTTTTTCTTCTATGAGGTCGCGGTGCTTGCCGAGCTGTGCAATCCTGCCTTTATCCATGACTACGATTTTATCTGCGTGCATTATTGTGGAAAGTCTGTGCGCGATTATTATGGATGTGCGATTTTGCATTAGATTTTTCAAAGCGCGTTGAATTTCCCATTCTGTTTTACTGTCGAGAGAAGATGTGGCTTCGTCTAGGACGAGTATCTTCTTATTTGCTAGAATTGCTCTTGCTATGGAAACTCTTTGTTTTTCTCCACCTGAAAGTTTGACACCTCTCTCGCCAACAATTGTGTTTTCTTTTTTTGGTAGATTTTTTATGAATTTGTCTAATTGTGCTGACTTTATGGCCTTCGTGACTTCCTCTCTCATGGCGGAAGGTTTGGAGAATAGAATGTTGTTGTAAATTGTGTCATCAAAGAGAATGCATTCTTGTGGTACTATGCTTAATTCTCCTCTTAGAGATTCTTGCTTGAACTCCCTAATGTTTTTTCCGTCAATGAGGATTTTTCCTTTGTCTACTTCGTAAAGGCGGTAGAGTAATTTTACAAGTGTTGTTTTGCCGCTGCCTGAGTGGCCTACTAATGCAACTCTTTCACCTGGTTTTATTTCTAGGTTCAGGTTGTGGACTGTTTTGTTTTTGGCTTTTCTGTAGTAATCGAACGTGACGTTTTTGAATTCTATTTTTCCTTGTTTGACTTTTAATTTTTGAGCTTTTTCTTTGTCTCTTATATCATTTTTTATTTCATCGTATTTAAATAAAGCGTCGAAGTCACCTAGTGAAATGTAAAATCCTCTGATTGAATGGACAAAGCCCCATAATGGGCCGATGATTCCGATGTAGACTGAGTAGATGAATGCAAGAGTTCCGATTGTTATTTCTCCGTCTAGAAATCTCAGGAGTGGGAAATAGAAGATGAAGAAAGTTCCGATTCCGACAATTAAGCTGATGCCTACTGAGAACATTTTTCCGTAATTCCAGAATCTTAGTCTTGTGATTCTTGTCTTTTCTGCTATTTTTGCGTAGCGGTTTTGTATTAGTTTTTCTTTTCCGTAGTATTTTATTGAGTCTATATTAGTTAAGACGTCTGCGATGTTTCCTTTTTCCCTATCTTCTGCGTTGTTAGCTTCGATGTGTGCTTGTTTTTGTATTTTAGCTATGATGAAGCCGTATGAGATGAAAGCTGCTGAGGTGATCAATAGCAAGACTGCAGAGGTCCAGTCCAAGGTAAATAAGGAGATAGATACAATGACTATCTGAAGTATTACTGGGGCTACGCTGAATATTATGAAATCTGTTAGTCTTTCTAGCGCATTAGATCCGCGATTTAATCTAGATATTAAAGATCCGGTTTTGTGAGTTGTGTGGAAGCTATGTGAGAGTTTAACTATGTGGTCAAAGAACTTTTTCTTTAAGTCAAAGATCATCTTGGATTCTAGGATGTTTGTTAGTCCAATTCTGAACCAGTGATCTAATAGCTTGAAGAGTAAAAGTCCTAGGTAAACACCGGCGACTATTAGTAAGATGTTTACAAATGCTGTTCTTTCTAGCGTTCCAGCTAGGAATTCTGCGCCGTTGTCAAGGATTGCTTTGAAAAGGTATTTTTCTCCTAAGCTTAATACTTCATAAGTGGTGGCAAGGAAAATTAGGGCTACGAAAAACCATTTATATGGTCTTGCGATCTTCCAGTACTTTTTAAGGTTTTCCTTGAAGTTTACTTTTTTGTATAATTCTCTGTCAGTCATTTTGATGTCACTCTTTTATTCAACACAAGTTTATATAGTTCTGAAGGTTTAAAAAACCATGCCGCAAGATGATTCCATGGAATGGCCGCATGAAGGTTTGATGAAATTCGAGCAAGAAAATGAAGAAGACAATCTTGATTTAGAACGTCGCAAAATCCTTCCTGACGAAACTGAGTAATTATTCTCTTGCCATTTCAGATAGTTGTTAACAGGGTTTTTAGATTTTTTGGATATTCAAAATGGTGGGTTAAATTTAATAATCTGTTTTGTTTATAGGGGGCATGATTAGAAAGAGGTCTTTTGGGGTTTTGGGTGTTTTGTTTGTTGTGCTTGGGGCTGTGTTGTTGCTTAATTATTTTTCTGGGATAACAGGATTTGCAGTTGTTGAAGGGGAGGGTGGGGAGGTTGGTTCGATTTTGGGAGCGCTCTTGTTGTTTGCAGGGATTGCGATTTTGATGGCTCGGGCTCACCATAACAGATATTATGGTGAGATTGCTGCTAGAGTTTATGAAACCTTGGGGGCTCATGATGCCTACGGGCACAAGACAGAGCAGACTGCAGTGATAGAATCTAGGATTGCAGCACATGGTCATTTTAATAAGAGGGATGTAGGGAATGTTATTGATGGGGAGATTGAGTCAGGAAGGCTACTGCTTGATAAGTCAGGGCATTGGATTTCTATTACAACTAGGCCTGAGAAAGTTAGGGAGATAGAGCAGAGATATGGAGACAGAATAAAAGACACTGTTGTTGATAGGCTGCGTGAATTGGAAGGAAGAAGATTGCCTGCAGGTGTTAGGTAGTTATTTTGCCCACTTACTCAACATCTTAATAACATCTACAACACGATGAGAATAACCCCATTCATTGTCATACCAGGCCAGGACTTTGACTGTTTTGTTGATGACTTGGGTTTCGTTGGCGTTGAAGATTGCGCTGCAGTCAGAGCCGATTATGTCGCTTGAGACAAGAGGTTCTGTGTTGTAAAGGATAATTCCTTTCATTGAGGTCTGGGAGGCTTTTTTGAATAGCTTGTTGACTTGATCTGGTGTTGTGTTTTTCTTTACATGAGCTACTAGGTCTGTTATTGAGCCGCAGGCAACTGGGACGCGCATTGCCATGCCTTTGATTTTTCCTTTTAGCTCTGGAATGGCTTCGATGACTGCATCAGATGCGCCGGTTGTTGTTGGAATGATGTTTAAGGCTGCAGCTCTTCCCCTTGTTGGTTTTCTTGCACTGCCATCAACTAAGTTTTGGCTTGAAGTGTAGGCATGGATTGTTGTCATTAAAGCTGATTCAATTCCATATGCGTCGTTTAGAACCTTTACTAAGGGAGCTAGGCAATTTGTTGTGCAACTCGCCACGGAAATTATTTGGTCTGTTTTTTTTAGAAGGTGTTGATTTACTCCTGGGACAAGAGTTAGATCTGGCTTGCCGCCTTTCATCGGAGCTGTGATGATTACTTTTTTTGCTCCTGCGTCAAGGTGTTTGCTCGCTCCTGCGCGATCTCTGAATGCGCCTGTTGCTTCGACAACAATGTCAATGCTTAATTTTTTCCAAGGAAGTTTAGAAGGATCTCGCTCCTGGAGGACTTTTATTTTTTTGTTGCCTACTTGGATTGCGTTTTTTAGGGGTTTGATTGTTTTTGGGTAGCGGCCGTAAACAGAATCGTATTTTAGAATGTAGGCTGCATCTTCTGGACCACGTGGATGATTTATGGCTGAGACATTGATTCCTTTTTCTAGGGCTATTTTAAAAATTGCTCTTCCGATGCGGCCGAAGCCGTTTATTGCTATTTTCATTGTGCCTCTTTTTATTAAGATATTAGTGGAGATAGATTTATTAAGGTTGCGGTTTATTCTTGAGGCTGGGAATATTTTTCCATTCGCTTGTCTAGTTCTCCTAGTCTTGCGAGTCTTTCATCTAATGATCTTTCTTGAGTTGGAGTGCCAGAGTTTCTGTTTCCGTTTGGTAAGGCCCCTGCTAATGAAAAGCCCCATAAGCAAACTGCACCCAAGACTAGAAATAGCTGTCCATCCGAGTCTTCTGTCTAATTTTTTCATTTCGTTATTGTAGGCGGTTAATTGTTCTTCGTATCTAATACAGTCTGGACGACTTGTTATTTTGTCGCGTCTCCTTTCTGCGCTGTCGATTTGATTCACTAATTCTAGTTTATTAGATTCGCTATAATTTAACAGACCTCTTGAGTTGGCTATGTAATTGTCAAGTGTGTTGCGTTCAACTACTGCTTTTGGGATTTCGGGAGTTTTTGGGTGCGAAGCCACAGCGTTGTAAAAGTTCACGCCATGTTTATCATTGCTGCTGCTAACAAACCGGTTGCGACTCTTGGGAATGTTATTTTTGGAAATTTCATTTCACCCATTACCTCTTGCTTTCTCAACATAATTAGCAGCTCTTTCAGCAGCTCTTTCTCTCATGGTTTCTTCTATCTGTCTAGTTGTCTTATATTCTCCTTCAAAATCGTAAAAGATTTCTTCATGGAACCCGTTTGCTGATCTAATCAGCAGATCTGTCCTTCCATCTTTATTATAATCTTCTCGGATGACTTCTGAGGGAGCATAATCATTTCTAGCTGCTTTTTGCGAAATGTTTGTGCAAGCTCTTGCCCCAAGACCGATGATAGATCCTGCTATGTAGCAGAGCATGAATTTGGTAGGTTTGCCCATCATTTTATTTACCTCTCCCGAAAACCCTTGAAAATAAACTTCTCCTTTCCTTTTTGACCTCTGGTTTATTTTTCCCTGGTTTATTCTTTTTCTTGTATGCCCCATACCATTTACCTGCAGACCCAACAGCTTTTTTGTGCCCATTGTCTATCATTTCTCCGAGAGTAGATTCTGCGATTCTTTCAACTTGTTCGAAAGACAAGTAACTTGCAAAGGAACCCAAATATTGATCAAAAGATCCGCGGTAGTTGCTGCACGAATTAGCGTTTTCTAGTAAATATTTATTGCAAGCATCTACCTGCCATGCTTTCTGATTTTGGAGTTCTATTAGTGATTCTTAATGTATTTAAAACATTAAATGCATCCTCTGGGTCTAGTTTTTCGTCCCCGTTAGTGAACTCGTAATATCCCAAGAATTTTCTTACATCTTTATCGCTGTCTAGAAATTCATTTAGGTGAATGGGTCTGCGGTCATTAAGGCCTTCATCCCCGCATTGTGGGCAATACCTAGCGTTGTCTCTAGGAACTTCAATTTCGCATTTTTCGTTTGTGCAGTATTTTCTTCCTAGATTTTACAAGAGACGGTTGAAGGAGAAGATTAAGAGGAAGGCGATTGTTGACCCGAAGTTTAAAGGGGGTAGTTGGGTGGAGAAACAAAAGCTGCAGGAGATTAGGTTTTTCAAGTATGGTTTTCCTATGGGGATTATTATTTATGGCATAAGAGTTGTGATGACGATTATTCAGGAAACTGGGCAGGTGGCGATTGTGATTGAAAATAAGAAGGTTGCAGATAATTTTAGGAAGTTGTTTGAGGATGTTTGGGAGGAAGCTGAGAAATAAGGAAAATAATTAAAAATGTTGGTATTGGTTGAGTTGGATGAAAAAAGGTTTGATATTTATTGAGTGGGCTTGTTGGTGTTTTGTTTAGTGCAGGATGTGGTGCTTTTCAGGGCAGGGTGTTGTCGTCTCCGCCGCCGCGTGAGCTGCCTGCAGTTTTGTGTAATGAGGCGAGATCATTGCCACCGATGCTGGAGATTCCAGAGCCGCAAACAACAAATTCTGTTGAAGCGAGGGAAATAATTGGAGGAGATTAAACATTAGAGGAGAAATTAGCTTATTTGAATAGTTTTTGGAGGGATATTCCAGATAGTCCTGAGTTGAAATTTGATGATTGGAGGTCGTTTGAATATACTAGGAAGAAGGGTGGGGGAGATTGTGATAACTGGGCCATATGTTCTATTGTGTGTGGGTACAAACGTGGTTATCCTGCCAAGATGATGTACATACATGCGCTTCAGGAATATGATGAGGGTGGTGAGAAGAAAGAGAGGCAGTTTGATCATGCGGTTCATTTGCTTGAGAAAGATGGGCTGTATGGTTTGAGCGAGCGAGCAAATCCGATTCCTGTTGAGTTTGTCAGTGTTGGTGAACTTATGGAGTATTATGCTGAGAAGAGGGGGCTTGTGAGTGGACATTATGAGGTTGTTGAGTTGCAATGGGTTGATGGGTTGATTGATGCAAAGGAAAACCTAAGGCCTTATTTTTGGAAGAACTCTGTGAAACTTGAGGACGGGATTATTCCTCTGGAGAGATAAGACTTTTATACCTTGAGATGTTTGTTAAATCACAAAAGAGGTCAACATGAAAATACTTGCGTTAGATATTGGTGGGACGAACATTCGGTCGGCGATAGTTCAAGGAGTGAAGTTGAAAGATTATCGGAAAGTTAAGACGCCGCATAAACAGAAAGAGACAATAAAGAAGATTTTTGAGTGTGTTGAGGGTTATGGAAAGGTTGACGCGATTTGTGTTTCGACTGCGGGTTTTTTGAGAGATGGGAAGATTGTAAATTCTTTGAACAATGATATGGATGGAGTGCATTTGTTTGATGTTTTGAAGAAAAAGTTTAAGACAAAGGTTTTTGTTGAGAATGATGCGAATTGCGCGGCTTTGGCAGAGTTGTATTATGGGGCTGGGAAGGGAAAGAAGAATTTTGTTTTATTGACTTTGGGGAGTGGGATTGGTGGGGGGGCGATACTTGATGGGAAGTTGTATCGTGGAGGTGGTGGGGCCATTGAGCCTGGGAGTATGAGAGTTGATGGTGAGAAGTATAGGTGGGAGGATATTGCTTCTGGTGATGGTTCTGTGTTTTTGGCTAGGAAGAATGGTTTGAAGGTTAATAGTTTGGAGTTGGAGCATCGGGCAGATAAGGGAGATAAAAGGGCTAAGAAAGTTTATGATGAAGTTGGTAGATATTTAGGGATTGGGCTTTCTAATCTGGCTTATATTTTTGACCCTGAGTTGTTGATTATTGGTGGGGGGTTTTCTAGAGTGAAGTATATTTATCCTAAGATGCGTGCGACTTTCGATAAGTTATATAAATTGAATCCGAAGCCGAAGATTGTTAAGGCGCGGTTTGGGGATGATGCTGGACTTATAGGGGCATCGCTACTGGTTAGAGAACGTTAGGGGTTGGGATGATGCTTGGTTATTACCTAAAATTTAATTTTAGCCAACTCCTTCAACAACCCCATTGGCTTTTTGTTGTTTGCAATTGCACTTGCAATCAAGACACCCTTACAGCCTAACTTGTAAGCAGATGCGACATCTTCTGCAGAGTGGATGCCTGCTCCGCAAAGAGGCAGGATTTTTGTTTTTTTTAAAAGAGAGACAAATTTTTTTATTTGATTTGGTTTGTATTGAGTGATTGACTTTTTTGTTGCGATTAGTTTTTTGTCTTCAAATGCAATAGCGTCTGGGTAGAGTTTTATAAAATTTCTTGCTTGTTTTACACTGTCTGTGCATAAGACTATTTTTAATCCAGCTTGTTTAGCTCTTTTCACAGTTTTTTCAATTGTTTCAGGCATTAACCTGTGCTCTGCATGGTTCAGCAGAGAGCCAACAGCACCTGCTTGTTTTATGTTTTCAGGGGTTGAAAACCCAGTTGCTCTGTCTGTTTTAAAATAGTCAACGTGTTGGGCGTAGACCTTTAGGTCTGTTTGTTGGGAGATTGTTTCTATTTCTAAATCAGAGAGACAGACAATTGCCTTTGGAAGATATTTTTGAATTTTCCTTGCTAGCTTCAGAGCTTTTTTTCCAGTGATGTAGTTTTTGAAGTTTATTAGCAGCATATTGGTTAAAAGAAAGTAGATTTAAAAAAGGTTTCTACCAAGCAAGAATACGTTTTTTAAACACTACAAACATCTGATTAGCTAGTTGGTTCATTTCTGGGTTTAAAACCCCTTGCAACTTTTTTACTTTTGGTCTATTGGTTTGTAAAACCGCCGTCAACAACAATTGTCTGACCTGTAATGTATTCAGATAAATCAGAAGTAAGAAAAACAACTGTTGCTGCAATGTCTGCTGGTTTACCCGCTCTCTTTTCTGGTATCGTCCTGATTAAAGTGTCAATTTGTTCTTTGCTTGTTCCTTCTTTTACTCCGGGTGTGAGAATTACTCCGGGAGCAACTGCATTCACATTTATTTTGTACTGGGCAAGTTCCAATGCTGCTGCTTTTGTAAAACCAACAATACCTGCCTTTGCAGCGCAGTAATGAGTTAACCCTGGAAAACCAACTTCATGGCCGGCAATAGATGTTATGTTTACGATTTTCCCATACTTTTGTTTTGCCATGAAAGGCAAAACTGCTTTTGTGCAGTTGAATACACTTTTTAGGTCAATTGCGATAAGTTTGTCCCAATCTGCTTCGCTCATCTCTAAGAGATTTTTGAATGGATAAATTCCAGCATTATTAACGAGGATGTCTATTTTCTTGAATTTTTTTATAGTTTCCCTTACAAGATTTTGTGTTTCTCTAAAATTTGAAGCATCGCATTTGATAAAATAATGCTTTGTTTTTTCTTTATGTCTCGAGCAGACAACAACTTTAGCATGGTCTTTTGCTAGAGCGTCTGCAATCCCTTTTCCAATGCCTTTTGTCCCGCCTGTTACAATTGCAATTCTCCCTTTTAACATTTTTTAATAAGTGAATTGAGGTTTTTAAATATTGGGGGATGTTTTGCTCCATCCCCAATTAATTTTTTTCTGATTATATTTTTGTCCATATTTCCAAAAGAGTTACATCAAAATAATCTCTCAAGATAACTAATTAATTATATCAATAATAATTTAATATATCAAGATTTGCATTTTGCGTAAACTCCCTACTTTAGTTCGTGAGAAAGTAAATGCAAATCTTGACTGTGCTCAAGACCCCAAGAATTCCTTACAGTAGAATTCTTGGCTGCGCTCAAGAATCTTCGATTCTTGACGACCT
>JAHITZ010000024.1 GCA_018817405.1 Nanobdellota archaeon | reverse complement strand
TTCAGCTTCTCCTGCCGCATCATTTTGTAACGATACTTCGGCGTTATCTTAACGTGCTTGAAGTTGTTCCCGACCGAATTCCCGTAAGTTTGATACATTTTTACCTCCGTTAAGTTTATTTAGAACAAGTCAGTTCTCACTATGTTTGTAAACACAATGAGCGACGACTCGCTCATTTTTTTATATTCATCAAAATAGAAAAAGATTGCCGCAATTCATCCCACAGCTAAAGCAACGGGATTTCTTGCGGGACTTTAAAAAAGGAAAACAAGCAAAGAAAAAAGTAGAGTCAGCGGTTAGAAGTGTTTGGCTTGATCTTGGAGCAATTATTTGTTATGTCTGTGGAGCTTTATTGCTCCTTTTTGGAATTATTTTTTTAGGAATTCTATTTTTGGCGTTGACTAAGGGAAACATCTCTGATTTGGGAAGTTTAACAGTTAGTGGAAGTTGTGTGTTTTTGATTGTTTTGGGTATTGGGATTATTTTTTTGGGAAGATATTTGAGTAAAAAGAAATGATTAGAAATTATAACAAAACAAGTTGTGCAACACTATTTTTTTCTTCAATACTTAAATTTAAATAGTTACACCACATAATTTTACCGAGAAAAAGAGAGATGGTCACTAAAAGATACATAAAAAGAGGCGGAAAGATATTTGGTCCTTATTATTACGAATCTTACCGAGACAAAACCGGCAAAGTCAGAAAAAAATATTTAAAAGATTGCAAACCTCCTAAAACCGACCGCAAAAAAATCACTGCTCTGCTATTCATAATCGCAATTGTTTTAGCATTTTCTTTTACTTACTTGATTCTAAATAAAAAAATAATTGAAAGACCTTTCACAGGAATAGCAGTCTTAGAGTCAGAAAAAAAAGCATACACTCCAGGAGAGGAAATAGAAGGAGAAATTCTACTTAACCTAAAAGAAGGAGAACTAATACCTGCAGATGTTAAAGTTGCCATTTCTTACAGCAGTGTAGAAGAATTCGTTCTTTCTGATTTTGTTGATTTTGAATCAGTTGAAGGAGATTTTTTTGCTGAAGACTCTGACCTTGCTGGCCATGGACAAGGATATGGTCTTCCTGGAACAAAAACAATCTACCCCACAATTAATTTTCAATTAGAGATTTATGACTCTGAAAGTGAAAGTGACAATGAAGAAGATAGCGATTCTAATGATATTGAATCCGTTGCTCCAGAAGAAGAAACTGAAACAGAAATTCCTGAAGAACCAGAGGAGGAATCAGAAGAAACTGAAACAGAAGAAAATAATGAAGAACAACCTGTTGAAGATGAAGAAACTGAAACAGAAGAAACTCCAGAGGAACCTGTTGAAGATGAAGAACCAAGCGACGATGATTCCGAAGAAAGTGAAAGCCCGGTTACAGGAGAGGCTGTTTCTGAAACAAGTTACACGGTAGATGGGGAAGTTTCAAATGAAAACGACTTCACTTACAACCTTGAACTTGGCAAAAAAGCAAGAATTGTCTCAGGAACTATCACAGTCAATGACAAACCTATTGAAGACAGCGAAATCTCCTTAAAAACCAAAGACAACAAAGCAATTGTCTCTACAAACTATGCCATTGAAGAAAAAGGATTTGGCCAAGAATACCTCGGAGAAGAAATTGCACTAACATTCAAAATAAGAGTAGAAGACCTTGAATTCAAAGCTTCATCAGGAGACCTTGAAATAAAACTAATTTACCATAATCACGAAATAGCCTCTTACAGCGAGCTCGTCCCTGTTTCTAAAAAAATACCTTTAATTGCAAACCAAACAAACAAAACAGAACAAAATGAAACAAAAATCCCGACAATAACTTTGTTAAAAGAAATTCCCTTAATAAGAATCCCATTTACACAAAACACAACTTTAAACCTTGAAGAATACTTCCAAGGCGCTGATTCTTACAAAACAAAAATTGGAGACATCACAGCAACATTTGAAGGACATATTTTAACATTAACCCCAGACCCAGAATTCAAAGGCGCACGAAAAGCAAAAATCCTTGCCCTAACTGACGAGCAGAGTTTAGAAAGCAATGAATTTTTGATTTTAGTTTCTTCGGGGGCAGTGCAGATAAAAACCAGCAGAGAACAAATCCGTGTCGGCCAGCCTGTAAAATGGAAAAAAGAAGTTTCTAAGGAAAATCCCGGGGAAGATATCAGCATTGAAGTTCCAAAAGATGCAGAAAAATTAAATGTCAAAAAACTTGACAAAAAAGGAGAAGTTATTGAAGAGGAGACCATAACTGGCAACAGCCTCTTCACAGGCAACGTAGTAATAGAAGTAGACTTAGGCAAAAGAAAACCAAGCATTATAAAAACTTCTTTAAACAAATTTAACACATGGCTTGCTAACCTAAAAGCAGAATTATCAAAAAAACTTGGAGTCACAGGAAAAGTTGTAGAAAACCCTGTTGCAGAACAAGCAGAAGAAGTAGTTGATATTATACTAGAAAGCGATTCTGCTGAAGAAGTTGAAGGATACATAATTGAATACGAAACAGAAGCCCCAACATCAGAAGAAATATTAACTAAGAACGGAAAGCAAATCACAATAACAGGTCCAGATGAAATTTTATATGAAAACGTCATTGCATTCACAACCCTCAACAACAACGTTCCAGTCTCAAGCGCTAAAAAAATAAAACTCTACTGGTATAACTATGAATACGACCAACTTTCAAAAGAAGAAATAGTTCAAGCCACAACAACTCAGGTTTCTGAAGTCCCCAAAGAAGAGGTTGTAGAAGAAATATCAATTGGAAAAAAAATTGCCACTCAAAACAACAAAACAAACTCCACAAATACTGCAGTAACAAAAAGCTCTATTTTAACAGAATCCTCCCCTTCCTCAACTGAAAGCAAAACCATTGGGCAAGATTATGTAAAACAAGAAACTGTTTTTGACTTCTATGACCTTGACTTTGACGGATTCATTGATTACATCGAATGGGTTGTCCCACACCTATCCAACCAAACCTACGAAATAATCATAGAAATAACAAATGCAGAACACCTTGATGAAAACAAAACCTTTATCAGCAACATCTATCAAGAGGTAAGCGCCCTAGACGGCAATTGGTCTAAAATAATACCATCAACCCACTATGTCCGCGTCACCTTTGAAAAAAACCTCACATCAAGCAATGACATAACTCTCTACCCAAGGACAATAACCGGAACTCCAAAAATTGAAATCTACGAGATTAACGGTTCAGAATTAATTGCAGAATTTTCCTCGCTAATTGACAACCAATACAACAAAGTTTACCTTACAAACTTGCAGGGAAGCCAAGATACTTTTGATTTATTGGTCTTAAACGGAGAAATCCAAATTGACCATATAATTGACCCAGTTGACACCACACCGCCAGACATAGACTTTGGAACAGAAACACCTTCTGATGGTTCAAGTCAATCAAACACAAACATTTTTGTTGACTTGGATTCAAGCGACGCAAGCGACCATTATGCCTTTGCTGATTTTGATTCTGACCTTTTCTTATGGCTCCGCATGGACGACACAAACACAACTAACAACCCAACAGACCTATCAAGTTACTCAAACAATGGAACTTTGGTGGGAAATGCATTAATCAACTCGTCCTCAGGATACTTCGGCAATGGAAGTTACCTTGATGGCGACGGAGATTACATTGAAGTGCCTGGATTGGACAATTCTTTTAATTCAAGCTTCACAGTTTTAGGATGGATAAAAACAGGAGATGATACTTCAAATCCAATAATAATTTCTGATTATTACTTAAACAGCGGGGGCATTCCTACAAAATATTATGGGTGGAAATTATTGGTATCAAGCAGTAAACTTACAGCAACCATCGGAGATGAAAGCACAGAAGCAAGCACAAGTTTTGACGCTACAACTATAAACGACAGTGTCTGGCATCATTTTGCAGCTGTTTTCCCTTCTGGTGGAGGTTTACCAACACTTTATGTAGACGGCTCTTCTGAAACTCCTCCAGTCGGTTCTACATTCATCAACCCCCATTCTTTAAGAAAATTCAGAATAGCAGACCAGCGATTATTTACTGGTTCTGATAATCAGATTGATGCAATGATGGATGAAATCCTTGTCTTTAACAGGACTTTGACTTCTGCAGAAATCTCTGCATTGTACAATGCTTCTGCAAATCAGTATGAAAATAACTTCACTTCTTTATCAGTTGGCTCGCACACATTTACAGGTTATGCAGTTGATATTGCTGGGAATAAAAACCAAACAGAACAAAGAACAGTTACAATTGATGCAACCTTGCCCACAGTCACAATAATTTCCCCATCAAACAATTCAAACTTCAACACAAGCAGCGTTGACTTCAACGTTTCCTTGAACGAAAACACTAGTTGGTGCGGGTTATCAATTTCAGGAGCAGCAAACCAAACCATGATGATTAATGCCTCAGGAACAGGAGCGAACTACACAAATTCCTCAATTGCAGATGGTTCATACACATTCATAGCAACCTGCAACGACACTGCAAACAACTACAACACCAGC
>JAHITZ010000023.1 GCA_018817405.1 Nanobdellota archaeon | reverse complement strand
TTCAGCTTCTCCTGCCGCATCATTTTGTAACGATACTTCGGCGTTATCTTAACGTGCTTGAAGTTGTTCCCGACCGAATTCCCGTAAGTTTGATACATTTTTACCTCCGTTAAGTTTATTTAGAACAAGTCAGTTCTCACTGTGTTTGTAGATACAGTGAGCGACGACTCGCTCACTTTTTTATATTAATCAAAATAGAAAAAGATTGCCGCAATTCATCCCACAGCTAAAGCAACGGGATTTCTTGCGGGATTTTAAAAATTGATAAGGATGAGTTGATTGTTGAGTTAATCATACCTCTCTTCTAGAGATGTATGCGGAGATACTGTGCTTACAATAAACTATTTAACCTCTTATTCCTAATTAAACTCAATCAAGAGAGGAATCAATTAAAATGCTAGAGATGCTTATAAATCCAAAAAAGGCTGAGCGAAGGCCATGGGAGATGTTTTTTATTGGGGCTTTCTACGCAAGTTTATCTGTTTTATTGGTGAACTGGGTTTTTGCACAAGACGCTGTTCTTAACCAAAGAGCTGGTGTTTTAGTTGTTCTCTTTACTGTTTTATTTTCAATTCCTTTTATTTACTACACGATAAGGTTAGAGGAAACCAAGATAGTTAAAGGGAGAGGGAGTTGGCAGTTGCTGAAAGATCATAGAAGGGCAATATATGCGTTTTTGTGGCTCTTTGTTGGATTTACAGTGGCTTTTGCTTTTTGGTATAGTATTCTTCCCTCAACACAGAGTTTTAGGGCGCAGATAGAAACTTACTGCATGATAAACCGCCCGGGAAATTTTGATGAATGTGTCAGACAGTATGGAATTAAAGACGCTACACAAGTTACACCTTTTTTAACAAACAAGGAAAGACTTTTTTTAATTTTCACCAACAACATGTATGTGCTTCTTTTTACTCTTGTTTTTTCTTTAATTTTTGGAGCAGGTGTTATTTTCATCCTCGCGTGGAACGCAAGTGTTATTGGGGCAGCAATAGGAATTTTCACAGATTATAAACTGGCTGCTCTGCCAATTGGCATTTTGAGGTTCTTTTTGCATGGGATATTTGAAATTGGTTCATACTTTATAATTGCACTTGCAGGAGGGATGGTTTCTGTGGCAATCATACGGCATGAAACAGGGACAGAAAAGTTTTGGGAAGTTTTGCAGGATTCCCTGAATTTGATTATTGTCTCTGTTGTGATTCTTTTTGCCGCAGCTCTTTTAGAGGTTTTTGTTACGCCGTTGTTATTTTGAGAAGATTGATTAATCAAGGTTACACAAAAGAACTAGCTACAATAATCAATAATAATTAAACCGTGAAGAAAAGACCTTTAACTCCCAGGTTGTTATGGATTTGATTATTAATATTGTATTTCTCATAAATTTTTAGGTTGGGAGAAATATTTTTATACCCTTGAAGTGGCTATTTTTTATGGATGGAGGATTGTTGGTTAGAGAAAGACCTCTAGAGACAGCGGCATCTGATGATGTAGATAAAACAGAACAACTGGGAGATTAACCTTGTGTAGAAGAAAGTTCTAGATATTTGCAAGGGCAATCACTGGCGTATGAACATATTTCTGATGAGGCTTAGGAAAGAATTCTGCAGAGGAGAAGAGGAGAACGCAAAGAGAAAATGAATAGACTTTTGGAAGTAGCTGTAAGGGTAGGAAATAGTTATCAAAGTCTTAGAAAGAAAGGAGTGTCTGAAAAAGTATTAACTGAGTTTTTTGATGGGAGGGAAAAAGTCTCTGAATTAGAAGAGAAAGTAGGAGAGAGCGTTGGAGACTAAGAATTTATCAGAAGGAAGATTTCTAATTATGAAGTTATGAGAAAAGTAACAAGAGATATTTTTGAGGTTGGACAACAGATAGTTCTTTCTTTTCTTGCTTCACCAACTGCTTTTAGAAGAATGGGGGAATACAAAAGCCATGCTGCTGGAGAAGCAACTTGCCAACTCGCTGTCGTCGGCGCTGCAGGTGGTTTTGATGCATCACTTTTTCTCTCTGTCCCTTGTTATCCAGAAGTTGTATTAACATATCTTGGAATTCAGGGAGTTAGCGGAGTTTGTGAATATTTTAGATATGTAAAAAACAAATAAGCGAATTGTGAAAGATTTATATAATGCTGTTTTTATCTTCTTTAAACAGAAAGAAAATGGAAGAGGGGCAAACACTTCAGAGGAGGGAAAATGAGATTGTTGAAGATAAATCTGCTGAAATAACTTCAGACGAAGAAGTCATTAAGATAAGGAAAGATAAAATCATCAAGTTTTTTAAAACCAATTATAACTGGATTTCCTATGCTGTTCTTGCCATTATAACTTATTTAGCAGTTAAAATCAGAACAAGCAATTTAGGAGGTTTGAAAGATATAACAACTGGGACGTGGACGCTTGGTCCTGACTTAGACCCTTTCTTTTTTTTGAGATTAGCTGAATATATTGTTGAACATGGAAAACTAATGGTGACAGATACAATGCGTTATGTGCCTGTAGGGTTTGATATGGCTGGAGAATATCTTCTCCACCCTTATTTAATTGCTTGGTTTCATAAATTCGCAGCGGTTTTTGGTTTCACAGAATCTGTTACTCACTCTGCTGTTTTATACCCTGCCTTTATGTTCGGACTGACTGTAATTGCGTTTTTCTTTATGACAAGAAAGATTTTCTTAGAAAGCATGGGAGAGAAAAATGCAAACATCATTGCATTGGTTGGCTCTTTCTTTTTGTCTGTAATACCTTCGCTTTTGCCTAGAACAATCGCTGGAATTCCTGAGAAGGAATCTGCTGCTTTCTTGTTTTTGTTCCTGGCTTTTTACTTTTTCATATCTGCCTGGAAAACAGAGCATAAACAGGGGAGATATTTGCTTGCTGTCTTAGCTGGACTGTCAACTGCCGCTATGGCAAATATATGGGGCGGGTATATTTTTATCTTTCTTACCATTGCCCCTTGTATCCTTTTTGCATTCATCTTTGGAAAGGTTGATAAGGTTAGATTTTATACTTACTCTTTGTGGTTATTTTCTTCTTTTATCGTGATGGCTCTAACAAGATACAGTGTTAAAAGTCTTGTCAGTTCTATCTCAACTGGTCCGTCATTTGTTGTTTTCTTTGTCATATTCATTCATTTCCTGATATTTGGCACAAGCCTAAAAAACCATTTTAAGTCTGGAAAAATATCCAAGGTTCCACCAAGAGTTCTATCAATAATCATAACGGTAATTCTTTTGGTTGTTTTGGCAAGTGTGATTTTTGGACCCTTATTTATTCCTTCTAAAATTTCTGCAATAAAAGACAACCTCGTTAAGCCAGCCACAAGCAGATTAATACAAACAGTTGCAGAAAACAGGCAGCCCTACTTCAATGAGTGGGCAAATAGTTTTGGTCCTCATCTTCGTGGCGTTCCAGTAACATTTTGGCTTTTTTTCTTTGGCTCAATTTATTTGTTTAACAAAATGATATTTGTTTTTAAAGAAAAAGAAAGGAAGATTCTGAACTTTGCTTATGTTGTTCTCTTAGTGTCTGTAATCTTCAGTAGATATTCTCCGAACAGCAGTCTGAATGGGGAAAATTATCTTAGTTTGTTTGTTTATGCCATTGGGTTTATTATTTTCATTGGAGTTGTTGGTTTTTATTACTACAAATATTATAAAAACGGCGAAGAAGAAAAACTGAAGCAGATAGACCTGGGTTTGATTCTCATATTCACTTTTTTCTTTTTGAGCATTATTTCAGCTAGGGCTGCGGTAAGGACAATCATGATGCTTGTTCCCCCTGTTTCAATAATTGTAGCATATTTCGCAGTTGCTTCTTTTAATGATGCAAAAAAAGTTAAAAATGGCACCCTTAAGATAATTGCTTGGGCTCTTGTTGGTTTGATAATTATACTCACTTTATTTTCTGGTTATGGGTTTTATACATCTGTCAAAGCTCAGGCACCTGACCATATTCCTTCAATTTACACACAACAATGGCAAAAGGCAATGTTTTGGGTAAGGGAAAACACTCCAGAGAATGCTATATTTGGCCATTGGTGGGATTATGGTTATTGGTTGCAATCTATCGGGGAAAGGGCTACTGTTTTAGACGGAGGAAATGCGATTCCTTACTGGAACCATATGATGGGAAGATATGCTTTGACTGGACCAAATGAAACAGAGGCCTTAGAATTTTTATATGCTCACAAGACAACGCACTTCTTAATAGATTCTACAGACATTGGAAAGTATTCTGCATTTTCTAGTATAGGGAGTGATGTAAATTATGACAGAGCAAGTTATATCCCTACATTTGTTAGAGACCTTGGACAAACACAGGAAAAAAAGAATTCTACGGTCTTTGTCTATGCTGGAGGGGTTGGATTAGACGAGGATATAATTTATGAAGAAAATGGGACAAGAGTTTTTCTACCTGCTGGCAAGGCAGGGCTTGGTGCGATACTGGTTGAAAAAGATTCTCCCACTGGAGAAGTTTTAGAACAGCCAAGAGGAATATTTGTATACCAAGGACAACAATATAATCTGCCTTTTAGGTATACCTTTAGCGGCGAGTTTAAAGATTTTGGAACAGGGGTTGAAGCAGGAATCTATTTAATGCCTACAGTCATTCCTTCTGGAAGCGGCATACAAATTGAACAAGATGGTGCACTGCTTTATCTAAGTAAAAGAACTGTAAATTCTCAATTAGCTAGACTTTACTTGTATAAAGAAGAGGGTGCTTTCAAATTAGTTCATTCAGAAGATGATTTTTTTGTTAGCCAGATAAAATCACAAAATCCTGGATTTAATTCTGATATAATGTACTACCAGGGGGTTAGGGGACCGATAAGAATTTGGGAGATTAATTATCCAGATAGTATAAAACTTAAGGAAGAGTATCTGAACAATCATTATCCAGATGAAATAAGCATAGCAAGATGAAGAGTTACATTTTAATTTTCCCAATCTTAGCAAGTTTTCTTGTAACATTGTTTTTTGTTCCGCCATGGATTAGACGGGCAAAAAATGCCGGTTTGGTTGGGAAAGATGTGAATAAATTCAAAGGGGAGAAAATTGCTGAAGCTGGGGGGGTTACAGTTATCTCTGGTTTTGTATTGGGGGTTTTGACTTATGTTGCAATAAGCACATTTATACTCAAAAGAACTGACAATTTTGTTGAAATATTTGCATTGATGAGTTCTATTTTGTTTATATCTTTTATTGCGTTTACAGATGATATCCTTGGATGGAGAATTGGACTGCGAAGGAGAACGCGTTTGGTTCTTGTGGCTTTTGCTTCAATCCCTTTAATTGCGATAAATGCGGGGAAAAGTGTGGTTTCGGTGCCGTTTTTTGGTGCAGTTGATTTAGGAATTGTTTATCCTTTGGTTTTAATTCCTCTCGGCGTTGTTGGAGCCACGACAACATTAAATTTTTTGGCAGGTTTTAATGGGTTAGAAGCAGGAGAAGGGATTATTCTTATTTCAGCATTTGCAATGGTCTCTTATTTTACAGGAAATACTTGGCTTTCAATTATTGCCCTGTGCATGATTGCTTCATTGTTTGCTTTTTTGATTTATAATCTTAATCCAGCGCAGGTGCTTGGTGGCGATTCTTTAACATATCTCGTCGGGGGACTTGTAGCAACTATGGCTATTTTGGGAAATTTTGAAAAAGTTGCTGTTTTTTTCTTTATCCCAGTAATTATAGAAGTTGTCTTGAAATCTAGAGGGAAACTGCTGAAGCAAAGTTTTGGCAAACCGAAAAAAGATGGAAGTTTGGATTTGAAGTATGACAAGATTTATAGTTTAAACCACCTGGCTATACTCCTGATGAAAAAATACGGAACAAAGCCAACTGAAAAAAAGGCTGTTTTTCTTATCTGGGCTTTTCAGATAATTATTATCATTCTAGGATTTTTAATATTCAAAGAGGGTATCTTTTCTTAAATGGTAAAGATAGACAAGAGTTTGATAAGGGGGAGTCTTGTTTTGCTTGTAGCATTTAATCTGTTTAATTTGATAAATTTTATTTTTCATTTTGGAATGGCTCGGCTTTTGACTATTTCAGATTATGGCATTTTATTGACTTTGTTTTCTATAATGTATCTGCTTGCTGTTTTTTCTGAATCTATTCAACTTGTTATTGTAAAGTATGCTTCTAGAGAAGACGATAAAGGAAAATTGAAAAACCTGTTAAGGAGGGCTCTTAAAAAATCTTTTTTTGTATCTTTATTCTTGTTTGTCACATATCTGGTAGTGGCTGTGCCTCTTTCGTATTTGTTAAAGATAGAATACCCTCTTGTAGCGTTGACTGGTTTTATGATTTTATTATTATTTGCGCTTCCTGTAACTAGGGGATTGTTGCAAGGCAAGAAGCGTTTCAGATCTCTGGGAGTAAATATGTTAATTGAGGGTGTGATTAAATTAGGCATGGCTCTTGTCCTTGTTTACATTGGGTGGAGGGTTTATGGTGCGATTGCCGGAACTATTCTTGGTTTAATGATTGCATTCTTCTTGTCTTTTTCAGGATTTAGAGATATCACAAAATCCAAAGAGAAAAAAGCAAATGTTAAAAATATTTATGAATATTCAAGGCCAGCTTTTGGTATCAACCTTGCCATCTTGCTGTTTTATAGTCTGGATGTTATACTTGCAAGAATCTTTTTTTCAGAAGTTGTTGCTGGTTCTTATGCAATTGCTTCTATCCTTGCTAAAACTATTTTCATAGCTACCCAACCTATAAGCCGTGCAATGTTTCCATTATCTGCGGAGAATAAAACTAAAAAGAAATCTGAAAATGTTTTTCTAAACTCATTTGTTATTACTATGCTTGCTGTTGTGGCGGCGCTTGTTTTGTTTTATTTCTTTCCAGGGATTATCGTAAAAATATTCTCTGGTAAAAGTATCACAGAATCCATTGGTCTTTTGTTTTATTTAGGGATAGCGATTAGCCTGCTTTCTTTAGCTAATCTTGTTCTTCTTTATAAATTGTCTTTGGGAAAAGTAAGGGGATATATGTATTTGTTTTTACTGATAGCTGTTGAGGTGTTTTTATTGGCTTTCTTTTCAAAGGATTTGCTTCAGTTTTCAATTGCCTTTGTTACTGCGGCAGCAATCTTTTTGTGGGGAGTGATATTTTTGGTGGGGGAGTAATGTAGTTTTATGGAAAGATTTTTATACCCTTGAAGTGGCTATTTTTTATGGATTTAGGATTGTTGGTTAGAGAAAGACCTCTAGAAACAGCGGCATCTGATGATGTAGATAAAACAGAACATTTAGGAGACCAAGCTTATGTTGAAGATGGTTCTGGAGATTTGCAAGGGCAATCACTGGCGTATGAACATATTTCTGATGAGGCTTGGGAAAGAATTCTGCAGAGGAGAAGAGGAGAACGCAAAGAGAGAATGAATAGATTTTTGGAAGAAGCCGTAAAAGCGGGGAATAGTTATAAAGATTTGAGAAAAGTTGGAGTGTCTGAAGTAGTGTTGGATGGGTTTTTCGAGGATAAAGGAAAGGTGGCTGGGCTTGAGCAGAAGGCTGATAAGGTGGAAGTTAGAATAGGGGATGTTGCTAGAGAGGTTGGGACAACCTTAAAGAGGATTGGAAAAGGAATGACAAAGGTTTTTTATTATGCCCCTTGTGTTTATCCCGGGACTTTGCTTGCAATACCCACTATAATAAGAAAAGGCTATGAGTCTGGAACAGGTTATGATCATGCTGAAGGTGAGCTTGCAGATGATACATACTCTGCTACATCTTTTTGTATATCTGGTTGTATAGTAAGCGTAGTATCAACAGCGCTATTAATGAACCATTGGTCAATATATGGTGCTGGAGCTGTTTGCATGATAGCTGGGTCAAATGCTCTTTTTGGGACGTATGAATTAATCAGACATGGTGTAAGAAAAGCGAGAGAGAAAAGGAAAAAATATTGAAAGAAACAGAAATGAAAAAGGATCCTGGGTGGATTATTAAAATTACTTAAACCGGGCTTTGGTTTGCTCTTTGACAAAAATTTTCTGAATGAAAGGTTTACATAATGCTGTTTTTATCTTCTTAAAGATAGAAAAGATGTAAGAGAGAATGTAACAAAAAAGAGATTTAATTATTTAGCTGGTTTTATGTCGTTGACTACAATTATATTTAAAATGCCTGCGTTATGATAAATTGTTATGGTCAAACTATCTATTGTGATGCCGGCGTATAATGAAGAGAGGCGAATTGGCAGAACCTTGGAAGCATATTCGTCGTATTTTGAGAGCTTGAGGGAGAATGGAGAATTAGATTATGAGATTTTGGTTGTTATTAATAACACCACTGATAGAACTGAAGAAATAGTTAAACAACACATGGAGAACAATAAATGTATCCTCTATTTGAACCTTGTCCCTGATGGAAAGGGGTTTGCTACGATAGAAGGGTTTAAGGACGCGTTAAAAAGAGAAAATGATTTAATTGGTTTTGTTGACGCTGATTTGGCTACGTTGCCTGAAGACTTCCATGATCTTGTTAGGAAAATTGGCAATGCTGGTGGAGTAATTGCCAGCAGATATGTTCCTGGCGCACAGGTTCATCCAAAACAAACCTGGCAAAGAATAATTGTATCTAGAATATTTAATATCTTAATTAGGAGTGCATTGTTTTTGCCTTACAGGGATACACAGTGCGGCGCAAAGTTATTTAGAAGACAGGCAATAGAGAGATTCCTCCCTAAAGTAACAATGTCGCGATGGGCTTTTGACGTTGACCTTATTTACAGTGCTAAAAAGGCGGGTTTTAATGTTCGAGAAATACCTACGAGATGGTCTGATAAAGAATATTCCACAATAAACTTTGCATCTGCTGGACCTTGGATGGCTCTTGGTATAATTAGATTAAGAATGTTAAACTCCCCTGCAAAAATATTTATAAGGATTTACGATAAACTACTAATCTCAATAAAAAACAGAAAATGAAAACTAAAAAGATAACTGTTGTGGTTCCGCTTGGGGAACATCGTGAATATACTGCTCTTGAATCTGTAAAAAAACAGAAACCTTCAGTGAATTTGTTCCTTGAAATAGGAAGAAACCCCCCCCAAAATAGAAACAAGGGTGTTAAAAAAGCGAAGACAGAATTTGTTGCATTCATAAACGGTCACACAATTCTATCTGATGATTGGTCAAAAAATGTTCTCAAATTTTTTAAAGAACACCAAGAGATAGATATTGTTGGAGGTCCACAGTTAAACCATGAAAAAGATTCCTTTTTTGCAAAAACAAGCGGATATGTAATGAGCTCATTATTTGGTGGGGCAACCATAGCAAATAGATATAAAATCTCAAAATTGGACTTAAATGCTGATGAATCACAACTAACTTCTTCGAATCTCATCTGTCGAAAAAAAGTTTTTTCTAAAGTCTTGTTTAACGAATCAATTTACCCTGGAGAGGATCCAAAATTTATTTCTGATGCTATATCGCAAGGGTTTAGAGTTGCATCAACTCCTTCTATTGCTGTGTATAATAAAAGAAGACAAAACTTGAAAGGTTTTCTAAAACAAACTTTTAACTATGGAAACACTCGACCACAACAGCATGATTTTGCTACAACTTTAAAAAAACCCCTCTTTTTTATTCCTTCTCTTTTCGTGCTATACATCGTTCTCTTTGGTTTTCTGTCTGCGTTACATATGATGTTTATTGCTCCGTTAATTTTATACATTTTACTGTCATTATTTTTCTCCTTTTATGAAGCAGTTAACAACAAAAGTTTTCTTGCTTTTTTTGTTTTACCAATTATCTTTTTTCATACTCATGTTGCCTATGGGCTTGGATTTTTATATGGGTTAGTTCAGAAAAAACGACTGCCTCAGCTCACTGATGTGGTACAATAAAACATAAAAAGCCCTCTTTTTAGGAAAGGGCATGAGAAAACTAAATCTCGGGTGCGGATTGGATATAAAAAAAGGATATGTTAATCTGGATTTTCTAAGTATTCGGGGCGTGGATGTCGTGCACGATTTAAATAAATTCCCTTATCCTTTTAAGGATAATGAGTTTGACGAGGTTTATACGTCTCATGTTTTAGAGCATATAGATGATTTAGTTAAAGTAATGGGTGAATTGAAAAGAATATGCAAACCTGGTGCCCGAATTGTTGTTAGAGTTCCTCATTTTTCTTGTGGGTTGACATATAACGACCCGACTCATAAAACTTTTTTTGGTTATTTCACATTTGATTGCTTTACAGATGCTTGCTTTTACGATTTACCGAGGTTTATAATTGCAAAAAGAAAACTTAATTTTACAAGACTTGCTTTTACTTCGTTGAACTATGTATTTAATCCGATAATCAACATAAATCCAAAGATGTATGAAAGATTCTTTTGTTGGATTCTGCCTTGTTCAGAGGTGCTTTTTGTTTTAGAAGTGATAAAATAGTTATTTTGTTGAATAGATGTATAATTTTATACCAAAAAATTCTTTTTGGGAAACTAAATTAAAATTAGTATCAAACATCTTTTTGTAATATTCTCCTCTTCTCCAATTCCTTGATAAAATCAACCAAGCGAATTCTTTATTTTGAAGCGCGTCACGGACTTGTTCAGTAGATAGCATTTTGTTTCTCCATGCGAGCTCCACGGCGTCCATATTTCCGTTGTAATAATAATCAATAAGATACATATTTGCTCCACCTTCATCAACAAATATCATTCCATTGGTAGAGTCTTTCGTAAATTCTAGAAACTCCATTGCTGGAATCCATTCTTCTTTTAATGTGGAAGAATAATACGTGTATAACGCGAAAAAGTTTAATAAAATGATTAAAATCACTAGATAGATTTTTGGTTTTTTATTCATCTTGAAGAAAGTCTGTGCGATTATAAAATACCCTGCGGGAAAGAGGAAAATAAAGTATCTCGACCACGTGAAAAACATGCTAATGAAAGGAATCTGGAAATTAAGGAGCATGGCAAAATAAGCGACGAAAATTAAGAGAATGAAAATTTGCAGGATGTTGTAGAAGTTTTTTGGTTTTTTAATAGGCTTCTTTAAATTAATAAAATAAATCAAGAATGTGAGAAAGGAAAGAAGGATTAGTGGAGAGACCAAGGCAAACTGACCAAATTGTGCTATGAACTTAGGGAGATTTGCATGATAATGAAGTATTTCGTAAACAACCCCTTGTCGCAGGTCATATCCTGTAAAGGCCTTAAGCAGCCAAGGAGTTATTGTAAGGATTGCTAAAACCTGTATAAGAAAAATTTTTTTTAGTAGATGATACTTTTTGACAAACAGAAAAGACATAAAATGAAAAAATATGATAAAAACTGTGAAGTAAGACGTGTAAATCAAGATTATTAGTGAAAAGAAATAAAAAAGATGTTGTGTTTTGTTATTTTTGTCTGTTAGAATATTTACTAGAAAAAATGTTGATACAAGTGAGAGCAAAACAAAGAGTGCGTATGGTCTTGCTTCCTGAGAAACCCAGAGATTGAGCATTGAGACAGAAAAAAGAAAAGTTGTGAAAAGGGCTATTTTTTCATCTGATATTTTTTTGGAAATTAGGAATACGAAAACTATTGCGATTGTTCCGAAAAGTGCAGAAAGAGCTCTTGTAGAGTAAGGAGAATTTCCAAATAGTTCAACCCAGATGTTTAAAATATAAAAGTAAAGCGGCGGGCTAGTTTCATAAAACAAAACAGAGTTTGTAACTTCCATGAGATTGGGTTTTGTTGCAGTTATTAGAGTAAATCCTTCATCTAACCAATAACCTTCTTTGTCTATGGCAGAGAATCTTAAAACTAATCCTGTGAGAATTATTAATATCAAGAGGATAGCTGTTTTCTTATTTAAGCCCATATTTTATGGGATATTTATAGTTATATAAAGATGATTGTTTCACATTTCTATGAAGTTTTTTAAACTAAACATCCTTGATTTTAGGATGTTCCCATTAGCCCACATAATCGCAGGAGGTATTTTTTCTGGTATTTTGTATCTTATATTTCCAATAAGTTTTTTTGAAGTGTTGATTGTTTTTTTGTCTTCGTTCCTCATTGATGTAGACCATTATCTGTGTTATGTTTTGTGGAAGAGGGATTTCAGTCTGAAAAATGCAAATAAATGGTTTGTGAGTGATGGAAAGAAATATGATGGTTTAACTAAAACACAAAAAAGGAATTATACCTTGGGAGTATTTCCTTTACATGGTTTTGAGATGCTGTTTTTGATTTTGCTATTGGGTTATTGGCAGGTACTTTTCTTTTTTGTTTTTGTTGGTTTTGCGTTTCATTTAATTAGTGATTTTGTTTATGAGGTTGTTCATTCAAAAAGAGCGTTATATAGATTTTCCTTGATTTATTCGCTGCTGTATAAATGGCCTAGATGTTAAGTTTGAATTTCTCCGCTGAAAACCCACCCTTTAAAAAAATGATACGCTTGGGGGATTATTTTTTTCCATTCTCTCAACGGAAATTCTTGCATTTTCTTTAAAATGTAAGTCGGTCTAAAATAAAATTTTCTGTATGCTTTTTTTCTGGCAGTTTGAATTTCTTCTTTTGACAATTGCGGATATGACACAAGGGCGTTATTTATTTCGTATTCTGACCAGTTTGTCTGCAGTAAGTATCCTTTTTCTACAACATATCTTCTAAATTCTGTACCTGGGAAAGGCACAGCGCAGTAGAATTGTGCGTAATCTGGATTTAGGGCTATTGCTCTCTTTATTGTGGTTTCTATTGACTCTCTTGTCTCTCCTGGAAGGCCGAATATTAAATGCAATTGGCTTTTGATTCCATACTTTTTACATAATCCTATAGCATTTTTTACCTGTTTAAATGAGATATTTTTCCTTGCCTGTTTGAGAATATTTTCATCTAAACTTTCAACACCAAATGTCACAGCCTTACAGCCAGATTTTGCCATTTGGGAAACCATTTCTTCGTTTAGTGTATCAACTCTGCTGTTGCAAAACCAGTCAATTTTTAATCTTCTTTTTATTATTTCCTTAGAAATTCCTATTACTTGATCCTTACTAAATGTGAATGTATCTGCCCACATCCCAATATCTCTGATTTTATATTTTGTTATAACTTCTTCTATTTCATCTACGATATTTTCTGGGCTTCTTATTCTGGGTTTTTTTCCGTAGTAATTTGAAGCTGTGCAGAAAATACAACCATAAGGACAGCCCCTTGCTGTAATAATCAATGTGTATGGTCTTTGCGTTATGGGAGCGGTATATTTTTCATTGTTTAACAAATCTCTTGCTGGGAAAGGTAGTTCATCAAGATTTTGAATTAATTTTTCAGGAGAATTCTTAATTATCTTGCTTCCTTTTTTGAAGGCTATGCCTTTTACAGTTTTGAGATTTTTTTTATCTCTGATTGCTTTGGAGAGATTTAATGTTATCAGTTCTGGTTCTGCCATTATTGCCATTCCAAACTCGGAATTTTTAAGTGCTTCTTGGGGGATGGTTGTGACGTGCATTCCCATTGCAGCACAGGGAATTTTTAACTTTCTGCAAACTTCTGCTGTTTCCTTGTCTGTATCAAAGGACATTGTTGCTACATTTACCACTGCTAAAAGAGGTTTTCTTTTTTTGAGTGTTGATTCCAGTTCTTCTAAGGATATCTCTTCTGCTATGCAATCTATTATTTCAACTTCGAATCCTCCTTTTCTAAGAACTGCTGCAACAGAGGGCAAAGAAATTGGGACCATTAGGTATTGATAAGAGTCTGCTCTTTGTTCGCAACGCCCTTCCCGAATAACTTTTGTTTTCGACGGTGGATTAATCAAGATTACTTTTTTCATTTTTTGTGTTTCTCCAAAGCCAATTTTTTTACTAATCTTGTTATCTCATGATTTATATTTTCTATTTTTATTCCTATCTTAAAAACAAGGTAGAACAAAAGAATTATAGAGAGATAAATAGGCAGGTCTTTTGCTCTTTCAATTCCTATTAAACCAGCTAAAAAGAAGACTATCTCTGGAAAAAATGCAATTATAGCCAAGGCAAGCCAGATGACTGCCCACATGATAAACTTGCTTTCAGATATTTTACTTCTTCTTAGGTCTAAAGTAAGTTTGACTATCATTATTGCTACAAATGCGAGAACTACCCATTGGACTGTCATTACATCGCCCTCCTTAAAAATAATTTATATAATATATTAAAAGCATTTGTGTTCTTTTGGCCTTTTTCCATTGAATAATCTGTATAAATCGCTTTTATAGATATTTCTTTGAAGTTTAATTTGTTTCTGCCGATTTCTTTTATTATTTCAGACGAAACTTCCATTTTACTTGTCTTGATTTTTAATTTTTCTGCTGCTTTTTTTGAAAACACTCTTAATCCTGATTGCGTGTCTGTGGAATATATTCCAAATAGCAAGAATGTAATGAAATTAAATCCTTTGTTTCCTATCCTTCTAAGAAAAGGCATTCCCTCCGGATTTAGCAACCTTGAGCCAATTACTACATCTAGATTATCTTTATCTAAAAAATCTATTGCTCTCTTGACGTCTTCTGGATTGTGCTGGCCGTCTGCATCGCAAGTTGCGATAATTTCTGCTCCGTTGAGCAATGCTGCAGAGATTCCGGTATTTAGCGCACCCCCCAGTCCTCGGTTAATCAGATGGGAATAGACTTTTGCCCCCATTTTTACAGCAACTTCTTCGGTCCTATCTTCCGAGCCATCGTTTATTACAATTATGTTTTTTAGAGAATTTTTCTTCAGATTTGTTATTACTTCTCCGAGTGTTTTTTCTTCGTTATACGCCGGGATAACTACCCATGTCCTATTTGGTTTTTTCATTTTTATATCAACCAGTTTTATATTGGATGTGTTTTAAACTTTTTGATGAGGGCTTTAAAATACTCATTGGACATTTTTGTAAATAATCAAAGCAGGTTGGGTCTGTTCATTGTCAAAGAAAAAAGCATTTATTGGCTGCCATTTGTCAGGATTATTCTGAATGTATCCTGCCACTTCTTCATTTTTTATCGGTGTAAATGCCTGAAGAACAAAATAATCGACATCTGCATTTTCTAACTCTGTTATATTTCTTGGTTCTACAAGGTCTTTTTCTGCATAGTATCTCTCTGCGTAGTAAGTAGCATATGGCGGTATTGAGTTCCCAGAAATAATGCTGTCTTCTGGGGTGTTAAATTTTATCCATTCGAATCCTTGGCGAACTTGAAGAAAACTTTCTTTTTTATTTTTTATTAAACTGTCAGCGTGCGTTACTTGTTGATATGCTCCAAAGGCCAGAATTGCCAAGACCAATATCAGAGCTATATTTTTTCCATACTTCTTTATAAAATTATACAAACGTTCTATTCCAAACCCTACAAAAATTGCTAAGGGGAGTGCAGATGGGAAGAGCCAACGATCCTCTGCAACCCTTAGATAGAATATAAAGAAAGAATAAATGGTGATGAGCAGAAGGAGGGTTAGTAGATGTGATTTTAAGTTTTGTTTTTTTCTGATGATATCATAACCGACGACTAATTCAAATAAGGATATAGCTGCCCCTATAAAAAATAAGACAAGAAATGATTTTTTCAGGTACATTGGAATAAAATTTAAAAGATGAAAAGCAAAAGGTGCTTTGGGAGAGCCTGCTCCACTTTGAACGTAATCGTTTCCTAAAAACGCTGGAAAAATGTTGCCATAGATTGAATAATTAAAAAAGAAGAAAATCAAGAGGGGCAACAAGCCGATTATACCAGCAAACCAAAATTTTTTATTTTTTGATAAATCTATTTTCCAAGTTATTAAAAGAAATAATAAATACGCTAAAAAGAAAACGCCGTTAGGGTATCTTGTTAAAGTGCTGAGTGATAAAAGAAAGATAGAAATTCCGAAATACTTGGCGTTAAATTCTGTTTTTTGAGATTTTATGAAATAATAAATGCTTGGAAACAAAAACGCCATTGCTGGAACGCTTGTTAAAAGTCTTGCCGTGTAGAAGAGGTGAATCCACAAAACTGAAAAAAAGAACGATGATATCAAACCAACTTTTTTATTGTAAAGTTCCTTTCCAATTAGATAAACAAAAAATACAGAAATTACAGAAGGCAAGAGCTCTAATAAAAACCTAACGCCAACTTCTCCTATATTCAATCTAAGTAATATCGACCACAGGAACGGAAGAAGGGGTGGCCTGATTATTGTTTCATGGAGAATCAAAAGAGTTCCGTCCCATTTTCCCAGAATTATATTTTTAGCGAGCGTTCCATAAACCGCTTCATCCCACCAAAGGGGCTGGGTTGTTGTTAAGAGGAAGTAATAGAACCTTATTGCGAATGCAAATATAAGAATACCTACAAGAGCTAACTTGTACGGGTTTTTCAACCAATTTTTTATTTTTTCTTTCCTTGTATCTATTTTATCTTGTTCATCTGAGTCCATTGTTTGTGCAACCAAGCTGAGTTTTTATTCGTTTCTATTTGGATTCCGGTCTTAATTGGAAAAATCTGATAAATACAACATTGGCCCAGATTCAATCGCTTCGTCTGTAAGATTAATTATCATTAATTCGTTCTTGTGGTTGAGTGAACACTTATTATTCAATTTTATTTGATGAGTACAAAGCGATGTAAAACTTTTTAAAGTGTTTTTTGTTATGGTAATGTTATGGCTAAAATAAAAATTGATGAAAAAAAATGTATTGGTTGCAGTCTTTGTTCAGAGCTTTGTCCGAAAAGTTTTGAATTGCGCGGTGATAAAGCTGTAGTGAAAAAACCAAACGTAGACAAAACAACCTGTGAGAAAGAAGCAGCAGATTCTTGTCCTGTTGATGCAATAATCATTTCCTGACTTATTTCGTGCTTTCGATTCTTTCCCATGCATCTTGGTATTCTTTTTTCTTTATTCTTGTATGATGAAAAACTAACATCCAGATGTACAATCTTACAGGAAACAGCAATAATGTGTAAAAAATTTCTATTAGATTTTTTGGGTAAAACAATGCCCTGTAACCTTCGAGTAATTCGTTTTTAAAAGATTTTGTCCGGGGTATTTTTTTCATGTTGACATATTTTCTAGGGGCTTCGTGTCCTTTGGCTGTTCTCTTCTTTTGTTCGATAAATTCGTGAAGATTTTTGGGGAAAGTTACATACACGATTGCTTTTGGTGCATACGCGATTTTATACTTTTTCTCTCTGAATAGATAAGATATAACTGTGTCTTCTGGTATGTCTAAAGGGAATCTCTTTATAACATGATTTCTAAAAGCCCAGAAATAACCAGAACATTCTAAGAATTGTTTTTTTCTGAATCTTTTTAATCTGGCTTTATGTGCGCCGGCATCGCATAATAAGTGAGACCAGTAACCATAAATATTTTTTTTAGACTCTTCGGAAACCGGGCGGCCGGTGACACACCCTACTTTTTTATCATTGAATGGTTCTATCAAGTATTTCAAACAGTTTGTTTTTACATGAACATCTCCATCAGACAGAACGATAATTTCGCTTTTTAGTTTGGGCAAGATTTCGTGCAATGCAAAACTTTTTCCTTTTCCTGAATCTTTAAACACTTTGATATTCTTATGTTTCTTTGAATATCTCCTTGCTACGTTTAATGTTGGTTCATCTGGAGCGATAACCCAGATTTTATATTTTTCTTTTATGTCTTGCTGGATGAAGGAATCTATTGCTTTGCCGATTGTTAGGGGTTCTTTGAAAGAGGTTATTATCACGTCTACCATGAAGACTGCAGAAACGTAATCCTTTTAAAGTTAATTAGGATACTTTTGATATGGAATACCCCTTGGATGAGTTGCTGGATAAAAGGTCGATTATACAATTGAAAATTGAGAGGATTGACGATGAAGGGGATAAAGAAAGATTAAAAAAAGAGTATGAGGACTATGTTAATGCTATTAATGAATTTATTTCTAAGGGAATCTGCACGGCTGAGCAAGTGGATGAATGGCATAAACAGTTGTTTGGAGCTAATGGAAAAACATGGGATTTAGAAACAAATATCCGAAAGGGTCAATTGGGGGATATGTCGCTAGAAGAAGTGGGGAAGACTGCAATCGCGATAAGGGAATCAAATGGTGCTAGGGTGAGGATAAAAAGTGCAATTGTGAGAAAAGTAGGAATTGGATATGAGGATATAAAGATTAATCATGCTTCGGGGTAGTTATCTGTAGGTGTTATTGTAAATTAAGGCGAGAAGGTTTTTATTGAGATTGGATTGATGATTTGACGAAGTATGAAAGAATGAAAAGTTTGTGTAATTTGATAATGACTACATCACCTAAAGATTTAAATACTGAATGTTTTATAACATATGTGAGGCTAAGATAATAAAATGATAGAAACAATTGAGGCAAAAGGAAAGATGTCTTATGATAAAGCAATTGCTATTGCTCGAAAAATCCCTTAACTAAGCGGTTATTCACCAGAGGGATATTGGTATCTGGAAGCCAAATTTCACTTCCAAGCAGACCCAGCAGATGGTAGATTTGATTCGCGGTATGTTGTAGATGCTCAACCATGGACTTCAGGAGCTATAGCCCATGAGGATGGCTCCTCAGATTTTGCAGTTTCAGTAAGATACCGAGAACCAGAAATGTCTTCTTGCGTACCTGCGAGTCTTTTAACATTAGGAAAACGACCGCAAAAAGTCAATGTAACAATCAATACTCATTGCGATACAAGGGATAAAAAGTGGGCGTTTGCCCTAGAGAAGTTTTTACCTGGTTTGGTTAGTGGAGGATATAATCTTGTCCCATCAGAAAAAACATCAATTCTAGAGATTTTTGCTAATGCTCGGAAAAAAGACCCAACAAGAATTTTAACTGCGAATCAAGAGGCTGTAGCAATACATCAAAGAAGATTTTTAGGTAATGAGATAATTACAAACGAAGTGTATAAATCAATTGATGGGTTGTTTGTTTTTAAGAGAGAGTATCAAATGGTGATTTGTTTGATTATTCCTTGTGCTTATTGTATACTTAAACCCTATACTGAACCTTGTCATACCAAACCTTGAAAATAACTAGTCAGTTTTTGTAAATATTTCTTCGATGTCCAATCTTCAAGACCAAAACAATTAACTTCCCTTCGTTAATATCTGCTATAACTCTCCATTCACCAACCCTTAATTTCATTGCTGTTTCTCCGACAAGTTTAATAAAATGCCGATAAGGATTGATTCGGCAACGGTCCAATGTTGCGATTATTCTTCTTTGAACATCTTTCTCTAGTTTATTTAATTGCTTACATGCCTTTTCTGTAAAAATAATTTCGTACATTATAACTCTAATTCTTTTTTTATCTGGGCGAATGTTTTAACTCTTCCAGCAGATACGTCTTTTCTAGCTTCTTCTATATCTTTTTTCGTTTCTTCAGAAATTTCCATATTATCCTCTATAAGATCCCAGATTACATTTTCATAACTCTCTTTATCAGACAATTTTCTCATCTGTAGGAATTGTCTTAGCCCATCACTGACTTGTATTGTTGTATCCATAGCGATTGTATAGATTGGTATAGTATTTAAGTTTTTCTATTTGCTGGTGGGGTATGCATGAATCAAACCCTGTACCTAACCTTGTCATACCAAACCCTAAAACTCAATGGCAGGCTTCTGTAAGTTGTTTTGAGGATTCTTTCTCTGATTATGTCATAGAGACTTACGACTCTTAAAACGAGGAGGGTTGTGAAGGTTTTTCTTAGGTTTTGTTTTACTCTGTCTTTTTGCAGGAGATGGTTTAGTAGGGAATTTGGAAGAATACCAAATCTGCTTTCTGTTACAACTCCGCGCATTAAATTTAAAATTAAGACGAGATATTGGTTTTTTCTTTTCAAAAGAATGTGTGCACTTCTGTCCCAATAATTCAATTGGTAGGCTGCATCTTTTTCTTTTTTTATTATTCTGTCCTGGCGTGCGCGTTGGTCTAGTTTTGTTCCAGGGAAAAAAACAAGGTTGTTTACAGACAGAAAGTAAGGTTTTGGAATTTTTTGAAGAAGGCGAATTAAGTTGATTATGTCTTCGGGTTGTTCGTAAGGATTGCAGGTTATGACATCATACATAACTGCTAGTTTGTTTTTATATTTGTTAAGAATCCTTGCTGCGTTTAGAACTTGTTCATCTGTTTGATTCCTATGATAAATTTCTTTATTTGTTCTTTCGCCTCCCTGGATTCCAATGATAATATCTGTGCAACCTGCATCTACTAAAAGTTTTATTTTCTCATCGGAAATTGTCTTTGGGTCTCCGAGACATTTGAAACGCAGTTTTACTTTTTCTTTGTAAAGAGCACAAAACTCTTTTATTTGAGACAACGGACGGAGAGAGAAAGTGTCATCTCTTACATCAAAATAACTTAAACTTGGAAATTTTTTCTTGAGGAAAAGAATTCCGTTGATTATGTAATCTGGAGAGTGCCATCTTAATATTTTTTTGCATTTTCCCTTGTAAATTTCGTTGAACAGAGAATTACTACAGTAATCACATCCGTATGGGCAACCTCTTCCTGTTAGGAAAAAAATTTGTCCGGCTAAGTCATATTCTTGAAATTTTCTTATTTTGCCTTTTTCTAGGAGATAATGGGTCTCTATTCCATAGTCTGGCAAAGGCAGTGTGTCTATCTCCTCAATTATGTTTCTGACTGGGTTTTTTATTACTCCTCTGCTGGTTTTTACCCAGAGGTTTTTTATTTTTGAGTAATCTTTGTTTTTTTCCAGCGCATTAACTAAATCTAAAATTGCTCTTTCTCCTTCTCCGACGCAGACAATGTCTGAGTGTTTTATACATTTATCAGGGCAGATTGTGGCATGGACTCCTCCATAAACTAAAGGGAGATTTAATTTTTTCAAGAAAGAAATTATTCTTGCTGCGCGATGTGCTGTTGATGCGTATGAACTGATTCCGATTAGCTGACTTGATTTGCAGAGATTTATCAATTGCAATAGTTCTGATTTTTTGTAATTTTTAGAGTAATCTTCGCTTAGTGCCATGAAAACCATTTTGACGTCGTGCCCTGCTTCTTTTAAGACACTTGAGATTGTCCTTATACCCTGGTCTGAGGGATATGTTGCTGTGGATATTAGAGTTATTTTCATAGGTCTTCTGGGAGGGATTATTTTTTAAATCTTTATATAATCGGGTTTAATTAAAAAGGAGGAGTTGTTAAGAACCCCTAGTAAGGCGGCGGGTGTGCTAGGTTCTTGACATTAAGAACGATTACTTAATAGTGCTTTGTATTCCTTCATGTATCTTTTGTGTATAGAATCCCAGTCATATCCTTCTGCTTTCTTGAAATTATTTTTTGATATTTGTTTTGCTAATTTTTTATCATCTAAAATTTTAAGAATTTTTTCTTCTATTGCTTTAATGTCTCCGTACTTTGTAAAAAATCCATTTTCTGGCGAGGTCATTTCATAAGGAATTCCGTTGACAGGACTTGCAATAATTGGCAAACCCGAGGCCATTGCTTCAAATAACGTCAATGGCAAGCCTTCCCTGTAGCTTGGCAAAACGTATAGGTCTGCTGCTTGATACATTTCTGCGATTTTTTCTTTTCCTCGAATTGGGCCGAGGTATTTCATATTTTTATAAGGCTTGATTAATCTTTCTACTTCTTTTGCCTTTCCTTCATCAGGGCCGACCCAGATAAAGGCAATGTCTTTTCTTTTTTTTGTGAGATTAATTGCTGCCCGAGCCAATTTATCAGGACCTTTTGTAGGGTTTAGTCTTCCAAAAAAAAGAACAAGATATTTTTCAGTTATATTGTTTTTTTTTCTAAACTGATTGTTTTTAACTTTTTTGTATAAAATTTTATCAGTCCCGTTTGGAATGACTCTTATTTTTTCTACATTTTTGATATACTTTTTTAGTATGTCTAACTCCCAAGGGGTTATTGGAATCACTTTATCAACCCATTTAAAAGAAATTTTGTTAAAAATTAAATGGTTTAGAAACAGAAAGGGTTTTACAGTTGAAGGCCTAAAGGAATTGTCTGTCCATGGGCAGTGAGTTGTGTGGATGTGTTTAAAACCTTTTAATTTTCCAAGCAATCCGATAAACAAGACGTAATCGTGTCCAGAAACATGTGTGTGAACAATGTCAAATTTTCCCTTGAATTTCCAAAGTAACGAGGGCCAGACGAATGTGTTCAAAGACAGTCTAATCCAATATGGCAATCTGTGGATGTGAACTCTGTCTACTACTTCATCCTTTATCTTTATTCTTTTTTTTTTATCAGAGTCGCAGCAAAAAACATGGACCTCGTGACCATCTCTTACTTGCCTTTGTGCTAACTCATACATCACCTGTTCAACCCCTCCAAAAGTGGGATGGTAAAACATGTTTACATGTGCTATTTTCATGGAAAAGAGGAAAAGAGTTTGGTTTATAAGAATTTGGATATTTGGGGAATTGCGAAATAATAAAAAGGAGTAAAATCTTGTTGATAAATGAAAAAAATAAAGAGTGAACGGGTGGATAATTCGCTTAAACTTATTGTGAAAAGTTCGTTTGTGGTTTTTGCATTTATAATCCTGTCCAAGATATTGACATTTGTTTATAGAATACTTATCGCAAGGTATTACGGGGCGGAGACATACGGGATAATCACTCTGACCTTGGTCGTTGTCGGAATTGTTGTGACTCTTGCATCTCTCGGAATCCCTCAAGGAGTAATGAGGTTTGTGCCAGGGTATCGTGGAGAAGGGGAACAAAAAAAGATAAAATATATTCTGCAGGTGTCTTCTAAGATACTTATTATTACAAGCCTCTCTGCTTCGGTTATTTTATTCATTTTTTCTGATTACCTCGCTGTAAAAATATTTGAAAGTGAAGAACTTGGAATGTTTTTGAGGATTTTTAGTATGCTGGTTCCGTTGTGGGTGCTTTCAAATTTTTTTATGACAACATTAACTGCTTTGGAAAAAATCGGCGTATCTTCTTTTTTAAATAATGTTGTGCTGAACGCTATAAAAACTACAATCTTGGTTGTTCTCATCTTATGGGGCATTGGCCAAGAAGCGGTTGTATACTCTTACTATATAGGATATGTGTTTTTATTTGCTAGTTCATTCTTTATTTTTAGAAGATATGTTTCAGTTTATTTCAAAAAGAAGATTAGGAAAAAAGAGTACAAAGAAGTATTCAGAAATTTCTATTCCTACTCTTGGCCCTTGGTTCTTGTAGGGATAATCTGGCAGGTCTTTTATTGGGCGGATTCTTTAACAATAGGTTACTTTTTGGGTGTCGAGAATGTTGGAGTTTATAATGTGGCAGTGCCCCTTGTTTTATTCTTTAGTTTAGCCCCAGAGATATTTTCTAAATTATTCTTTCCCTTGATAAATCGGATGAGAGGCGAAAAGAATTTTGGGGAAGCGAAGCAAATAAGTCAGCAGATTGCGAAATGGATTTTTATGATTAATTTTCCTTTATTGATATTGGTCTTGTTCTTTCCTGAACAAATCATTTCAGCCATGTTTGGTAATGATTTTGTGGTGGCTAAAAACGCCTTGAGGATACTTGCTGTTGGCTCATTTGTTTTTGCACAGGCACAACCATCTAGGTTGCTTATTTTAGCATCTGGGAAGTCAAAAATAATTTTGAAAACTGTGATTATTACAGCCATCATAGATATTTTATTGAATATAATCTTGATACCAAGAATTGGCATAATCGGAGCTGCTTTATCTACGATGACTATGAATCTTCTACTTGCAGGGATATTTATATTCAAGGCTGGTCATTTAACTGAAGCTGTACCATTGAAGAGGAGAATGTTTAGAGTAATTTTAGCGTCAATGCTACTAGTTGCGGGCTTGGAGATTGCTCGGTCATTTTTTACTTTGAGTTTTGTTTCTGTTATTATTTCAGGGCTTGTTTTTGTTGGAGCATATGTGTTATTGATTCTGTTTACCGGATGTTTAGATAAAAAAGATAAAATGATTTTGAGAACCATACAGAAAAACATCTTAAAGAGGATGAAAATTAAGAGTTCACATTGTTAACTCGATGACAGATATATTTTTATATACTTTTTATGAACTAACCACATGGTTAAAAATAAACAAGTCCCATCAAGAAAAGATTTTAAAGTATTAATCGTGATGCCAAAATTAATACTCACGACGAAAGTTAATTATAATTATATGATCCCTTTAGGATTGACATATATTTCTTCTGCAATAAAAAAGGCCGGGTATAATTCTGATTGTTTAAATTTAAATCATCGGGAAGGAACTATTTCTGAAATATTAGGAAAAGAATTGGACAAGGAAAAATATGACGTCGTCTGTACACAACTCGTGGGGGGGCCAAATTATGTTGTAACTGAAGAAATTAGAAAATGTGTAAAAGAACATTCGTCCCATCCCAAATTTATTGTTGGAGGGGCGTTAATTACAAGCGAGCCTGAATTGATTTTTAATTCGTTAGGTCTGGATTTTGGAGTTTTAGGAGAAGGAGAAATAACGATTGTTGAATTATTAGATTGCATCAAGAAAAAAGGTGATTTCAGCAAAGTAAAAGGAATAATCTACAAGGATGAAAAAGGGAAAACAAAGGTTACTGAAAAAAGAGAACCGATTAAGGACATAGAATCTATCCCTTATCCAGATTTTGAAGGATTTGAGTTTAAAGAATACTTAAAGCATTTATATTGTAATCAACAGCACTATAATCAGTCGTATGATTACCCTGTACCTTATCCCATAATGTCCAGTAGGTCTTGCCCGTTCCAATGTACTTTTTGTTATCACAGCATAGGATACAAGTATAGAGAGAGATCCATAGAGGATGTAATAAATGAAATTAAAATGGCAATAAAGAAGTACAAAATAAATATAGTGGCACTATATGATGATATGTTTTCTTTTAAAAAAGAGAGAATATATGAATTTTGTGAGAAAATAAAAGAGATAAATAAAGAACTTCCTCAAAAGATAAAATGGTACTGTCAATTATCTGTAGTTGGTATTGATAAGGATTTGTTAAAAACCATGAAGGATTCTGGATGTAGTGTTATTAGCTATGGATTTGAAAGTATGGACCCGAAGGTTTTGAAGAGCATGAGGAAACCAATAAAACCAGAGCAGATTGACTTTGCCATCAGATCCACATTAAATGAAAAAATAGGTATTCAAGGCAACTTTATTTTCGGCGATGTTGCTGAAACAAAAGAAACTGCAAAAAAAACATTAGATTATTGGAGGAAAAATTGTCATGGTCAAGTAGGATTGGGATTTATTCAACCTTATCCTGGAAGTGCGGTATATCTCCATTGTTTAAAAAAGGGGCTTATCAAAGATAAATTAAAATTTATATTGGGTGCGTTGGAAGGAAAAAAGGCTTTGAACATGACGGATAAAATGAAAGAAAAAGAATTTGGCGAACTTGTTAAAGAGGTTCCACGTTTAGTAGATAATTATTTTAGACATATAACCCCCCTATCTGTGAAAAAGGATAAAGGAGGAAAGAGGTATAAAGTTAAAGTGAACTGTCCTTTTTGTAAAAAAAATATTGAGTATGGAAATTACAATCTTCAAAAGAGATTGCTTTATAGGAGAGTGATTTATTGCAGGGAATGTGGTATGCGTTTTGTTGTTGTAAGCTCTTTAATGAAATTATCTGGAAGTTTTCCCTATTTGAAATCTCGTAGTGAAAAAGCCATTAGAAAAATAAGAAGTACAATGAGTGTTAGGAATATAAAATAAACATAAATTAAATTGGAACCGTAATCTTTTTATAGCATGTGGCCATCAGACAGATAGAGAGGAAAATAAACGATTGTGAAGTCTAAAAATGTGGAAAAGGAATAATATTTTTTTAACTTTGGGGGTTGTAACAATAATGTCTATTTTCATTTCGTCTTTGATAATGGGGTTTCTTTATCGAAAGGGCATTCGGACATCTATAGAAAACCCTCTTTTCTCTATTGGTTTGATGGTGGTTAGTTTTTTACTCTCTTTTTCTCTTTTAAAATTTGGAGATTATTTAACACATGAAAAAAATAAAAGAAATACTTAAAAAAATTATGTGGATTAAAAAGAAATCAGCAGACGCCTCATGTACTCTTCCAAATAATTTGGATTTTGTTTATATCTGCGGCAACCAGAGGTACAAATTTGTTAAACAAGACATGAGGGGTTATTATCCGAAACTAAGGCGCGAAGTTCTTTCCTGTCATGATACAGACAAACCAGAAACAATGGGTGCATTTGCGGAATTGGTTGTGGCAAAAAATCTGAAACATGGGCTAGTTTCATTAAATTCCGCTATATTTAAATCTAGTTTCACAACAAATTTTCAAGATTAAATTATTGTAAACAGTAGAAAGGGAAAAACATAAAATGAGAATAAGAGGACATAAACTGAAAAGGAAGGGTGTGTGGAAGATGTATCTGCAATTATGGCTAAATAAAAGAGGTTATAGAGTGAGCAGGTTTTTTCCAAAAGATTTGGAGTCTGATAAAGATTTTATGAAGATATATGACAATTGCGTTAATACAACAACAGTTGAGAGGATGTATTCTCTTTACAACTCTTTAAAATATATTATTAAAAACAAGATTAAAGGGGATTTTGTTGAATGTGGTGTTGCTGGGGGAGAGTCTTGTAAACTAATCGCTTTAACCTTGATAAAACTAAAAGAAACTAATAGAAAGATTTACCTATATGATACTTACGAAGGTCAACCCAAACCTTGTGGTGAAGATGGTGAAAAAGCAGTAAATGTTTGGGAGAGATATACCAAAGAGGAAAAAGAAAACCCTTATGTCTATAATTTGGAAGACGTCAAGCGTAATATGTATTCTATAAAATACCCTGCAGAGAATCTTATTTTTGTTAAAGGGAATGTAATTGATACCATTCCAAAAACAACTCCCTCTAAAATTGCCTTGTTAAGATTAGACACAGACTTTTACGAATCTACCTATCATGAATTAAAACATTTGTATCCACTTGTCATGGGGGGTGGTGTGATTCTAATAGATGACTATGGTTGTTCTGTTGGTGCAAAAAAAGCTGTTGAAAGATATATAAAAGAAAACAATGTGCGTTTGTTATTGAATAGGATAGATGGCACTGGAAGAGTCTCCATTAAGTTATAAGAAACTCAGGGTTTTTTATCTCAACGCTTGTATATCCTAGTTCTTGTTTGTGGCTTGTTTTAACTTTAACGTCACAAGGATGACATTGTCCAAACAAATCACATCTTCTAAATTCATAACTGGCCTGAAAATCTGGACTAGTTATCTGTCCGGTGGGATATTCCTCGCTAAAAAGGTCTCTATGGCACTTGTATACTCTTCCGTCTGACCCCATAAGTAGTTCAGATGTTCGGCACATACGGGTTTCTGCATCTTGACTAAATGCTGCTCTAGAGTATTTTGAATAATCTCCATAAAAATCTCCGTGATATTCTCCTGTAAACTCTTTTAATCTAAAATCCACCCCAGCATCCTTACATCTAAATTGCATTTGATTAATCGCGGATAGTTGCTCTGGACTTGGGTATAGAACAGACCATACCCCAATTGAAAACCCTGCATCTTGTAATTTCCTTACGTCTGCAACAAGTTGTTCTCCTGTTCCCATTTGCTCTGGATGATAAGAAACCCTGATTGGAGCATATGGGGCATCTCTTTTTATTCTTGCTGGATCAACTTCACCGACAAATCTTTCAATACCTCCTTTACCCCATTGAAGATTTGTTAAGATGTCTATATTTAATTCCGGCTTTAATTTATTTATTATTTCAATAAAATCTGGATGCAAAAAAGGTTCTCCTCCACTAAATGTTACTGGTACGTCTGGGCGAGACTCTATTCTGTTTAATCCTTCAATCCATTTTTCTCCGGGAAGTTCTATAAATTTGTTTCTACTAAATTCTCCGTCAATATCATTTAAACAAAAACTACATTTTAGATTACATCTCATACTTAAGAATGCGCAGATATAATTGTATTCCTCAGGAATTTTTATTGACCTCATTTTTATTGCCTTCTTTTTCGTATAAACGCTGTTAAGATTAGTTTAAAATAATTGTTGTGATGGGATTAAACTCCAAGAATCTCTCTATTTTTAATTATAAAATCCTTATAGAAAGGAGGAAATTTAATTTTAGATAATTCTTCCAGTTTAAAGTATTCCAGTTTTTGACCTTCTGTTAATTTGATTTTGTCTAAGGGAATAACAACCTTATCGGTAAATACTGAAATCTTGGTGTTATAGTTGCATAAAGAATCTTTTTTGTAAAATAAATCTCCTAAAAAAATCGGGTCTTTTATCTTTATGCCTATTTCTTCTTTTACTTCTCTTTTAATTGATTCTAGAGGTGATTCTCCTTCTTCTATAGACCCTCCAAACAAATCCCAATATCCTGGATGGGGTATAGACGGTTTATTATCTCTCAGATAGAGTAATACTTCTTTATTTCTTTGATTCACTAATATAATCTTTGTAGCTTTGATTACCATCTTCTTTAATTCTCATAATCCCTAAAACAATAGTACTTTGTTTAATTCTTTTAAATAGTTTTCTTGGAGGACTTGATGTGCTGCTTTTCCGAATTTAAAGAGCAATGTGTTTGCTAATTCAATTCGTGCTATTTGTTTTTCGGTTTCTCCAAGAGTATGGGGGGATTTTAAATTTAAACTTGTTTTTTCTAATTTTGTTAACGCGTGTTTAACAGACAGTTCTGGTAAATAGATTTGAACACAAGGATATGTAACTCTCCATAGTAAATCAGCTGCCCTAACAATCTTTCCGCTATCTGTCGTAGGCAGTTTCCTCGTATCATGGTCACCTATGATATCTGCAATTTCATTGTGATATTCTTCTGGATAATTGGCATTTTCTAAAACTCTACCAGCGATTAAACATCCCCTGTTCTGATGAGGTCTGCGATGCTCTTCAGTATCGGTGTTTGCTCCAGAATTTACTAATTTTTTCCATGCTGTTGGGTCTTCTCCATAAAAACCAGTATCATGAAGGATTGCTGCAGGTACTGCAACTTCTCTTTTGCCTTTAAGATAATTAAGAAGTTTTATCACAAAATAAGTTACTATCTCTCCTTGGCCCGGGTCATTTCTTTGGTCTTGATATTTAATTGATTCATCCCATATTTTTAATTCTTCTGAAGTTAATATATTACTTTTCTTTATATTTGCCCCTTCTCTAGCTTTATCTCCGAGAATCCAAGTTCTGTAATCAATAGGCCCATAATCTTCTAATTTGAACTTCATTTTATCAGTTAAACAAAATTATCATGGTCTTGAGGGTTTTTTAATCTATCTAAATATCTATTTATTGGGTCAAGTCTGCAACCAGCCCGGCAATCTTCACAACCTATCTCATTTAACTTTTGTATAACTTCTTTTCTCTGATTTCCTTGCCAAATTTCAGGAAACCTTTGTTTATTTAGATTCCCATAGATAAATTCTGGTTTATCATAGAAAAGGTTGCATGGCATGACATTTCCTTTTGTATCAATTAGCGCGGAGAAAGGAAGCCCGTGACATTGGCCATATGGAATTCCTGATTGGATTCTTTCAGCTGTTGCTCTTCTGAAAAGTACTCTGAATTCTGGAGAATCAAAATCAAGAAGCTGTTCTTCTAGTTGATTATATTCTCCAGGATTTACACAAAGACTGTTTATACTGGTTGGATGTTGTGAGTATGGTTTGATTTGGATATTGTCTGCCCCAATGTCTTTTAGTCTTCTTGCTAATTTTGTTACTTCTCCCATATTTTGTGGAATCACTAAGAATTGAGTCCCGATTGTTGTTCTTAGACCTTGGGTTTCCTTATACCTTACAACTCCTTGAATGTTTGCCATTACCTTTTCAAAATCCCTTGGGTTTGTTTTATGAACTTCTGCATAATTTTCAGGACTTCCAGAGTCTATGCTAAATCTTATCCATGAGAGGTGTGGGAGGCATTCTTCCATTTTTTTTTTAACAAGCGGAACGCCGTTGGTTGTCATTGAAACATCTAAACCACTTTGTTTAGCTGTTTGTGTAAACAACCCAATATCTTTATGTAGCAAGGGTTCTCCTTCTCCTGCAAACATTGTAGATTTAACTCCTGCCTGAGCCATGTCTTCAAGAGTTTGAATCATAACTTTTCTGTCTATGAATTTTCCTTCATATCCTGTAAAGTCAAGAGCACAAAAAACGCATCTGTGATTGCAAGCGCTTGTTGGACCTATTTCTACATAAACGGGAAAACAGTCTCCTCTCTCCCCCCATTCTGCAACTCTTTCTGGATGCAACATTAATTTGTGATTGTCTACATTGAATTCTACCATTTTGAAATTTCCTTTTTAATCTTTCTCCAAAAACAAAAAAGAAAGAGTTTATAATGTTTTATGCGTTCTTTTAGATATATATTTCCCAAGGAAACATTCCTCTTGGAAAGATGTGTCTTTCTAAATTTTTCATGTGGTCTACAAAGTTTATTGTCTCTCCGAGCCTTGCAGAAACGATGTAAACTGGACTTCCTCCACCAATTGTTCTATCTGCATCTTCTTTTTTATGGGGCGTTAGAAAAAATAATCCTTGATGTTGTTGATTTTTTCCAGATGGTTCATAATACCATGTGAAAATTTTATTGCTCTCTTCTAATCTACTTAACACCCCTAAAATTTTTTCAATTGAGCTGTCTCCTCCTTTAAATGCTAACGTATCTAATCGTGTCCTTGCGACAGAACAAACATCTCTGCCGTATTCTGTTGGCTGTAAATCGCATCCTTCTAAACCGTTTGGGGATATTCTTCTCCCTGAAGAATCAGAGATAATGTGCGGATAAAATTGAACATGCTCGTGATCTGGCAGGCTCATTCCTGCGCGTGGGTGATTTCTAAGGGCGCCAAGACCATATTTTTCAGCTAATTCAATAACAGCAGCCAAATATTCTCCAGATATAATCTCTGGAACTTTTCTAGAAATTTTATCATGTTCCTTTGCACAAAATAAGATATGACTTTTTGTAAAAGGGTAACGATTTGGTACTAGAACATGGTTTGGGTGTGCATTGAAGGGCAATAAAAGGTTGTCTCCCACATCTTGTGCTTGTCCTACATTATCGCATAAAAAACATGAAGCCCCATCATTTTTCCATCTCGGTGGTAAACCTTTATTTTTTCTTTCCTCCAAAGTTCTTCTTTGTCGTTCCATTAGCTCGCGTCTTCTTGAAAATCCAGAAGAAAAAAAAGCGCGGAAAGGTATATCTTGTGAATTGTTTGGGTTTGGTATGAGTCTAACCTCAGAATCATTAGTAAAGCTGGCAGAAGTTCCATAGGAAGATAATGCAGGTATCCAATTCTTCATCAGGTCTTCAAATGCTTGTTTTTGTTCAATTTCCATTTAAATTTCTTTTAAGAAATGTTTATAAAAATATGTGTGCTTGAAACAAAACAATCTATCTTCTAAGACAAATACTGCATCCTCCGCAGGCCTCAGTCCCGCGATAAATTGGAGGTTTGCCATAAAAAGAATTAACAGCATTCGCTACACAAGGTTCAGCAATTTGAGAATATCTTGCCAGGTCAACATGCTGACCATATTCATAACAAAATTTATCATCCAAGCCCATTCTTTTAAATGGAATTGCTATCCCTTCTTCAGCTAAGACTTCTGCAACTGCACTTCCCAGACCTCCGAGAGTGCTGTGCTCTTCTAATGTTAGGATTTTTCCTGTTTTTTGAGCAGAGCGCACAATTGCTTCTCTGTCAATGGGTTTTATTGTTGCCATGTTAATGACTTCAATGTCTGTTTCTTCTTCCCTGTGTAGTCTTTCTGCTGCTTGCAAGGCGTTAAACAAAATTGAGCCTGTTCCGATAATTGTTAAATCTCTCCCTTCTCTTAATTGCGTAGCTTTTCCAATTTCAAATCCTTGTTCTTCTGAAGTTATAATGGGCTCTTTGCTTCTCCCAATCCTAATATATACTGGGCCAACATGCTGTACTGCTGCCCTTACAACCCTCATTGCCTCTGGTGGGTCTGCAGGAGAGATGACAACCATATTTGGTAAGGCACGCATAAGACCAATATCATCTGTAGCGTGATGTGTGCAACCTAATGTGCTATATGAGAAACCACTTCCACAACCCACTATCTTTACATTTAAATTTTGATAGCAGACATCGACTCTAATTGGCTCAAGAGCTCTTGCAGTTGTAAAGGGTGTAATGCTGTAAACAAATGGAATTTGTCCTTCAAGAGCTAAACCTGCAGCCATTCCAACCATATTGCACTCTGCTATTCCAACATTAACAAATCTATCTGGGCAAGCTGCTTTAAATTCATCATATGTGAATGTTCCTATGTCTCCTACAAGGCCAAAAATTCTTGGATTGTTTCTTCCTTCTTCTGCTAATGCTCTGACATATGCTTCTCTCATTTTTAGTTACTCCTTATTTGTTCATTTAAATCACCATTTTCTTCTAAAGGAAATGTTAAATCTCTTCGTGCAATCCTTGCCTCTTCTTGTGTCTTAGGTTGCCGATAGTGCCATCTTGGATCTCCTCTTGCGTAATCTTCTTCCATAATACTTACCCCTTTTCCTTTTGTAGTGTGGGCAACAATTGCACTTGGTCTTCCTTTTTCATAAGGAACAGCTCTTAATGCTGGTAAAAGTTCCCTAAAATCATGACCATTTACTTCTCTAACAGAAAAGTTAAATGCTCTGAGTTTTTCTGCAAGAGGGTAAACATCTGCAGTATCACTTAATCTTGCTGTTGCACCATATCCATTGTTATCTACGATGACTGTAAGATTGTCAAAACCATTGCTTCCTGCATACATCGCAGATTCCCAAATAGTGCCTTCTTGACATTCTCCATCACCACATAAAACATAAATGCGGTGATTCTTTTTATAATGCCTTGCTGCAAAAGCCATCCCAACTGCCACTGGAAGTCCTAAGCCAAGACTTCCTGTTGTGACCTCAACTCCTGGAATTAAATTTCTGTCTGCATGGCATCCAAGAATACTCCCTGGCTGACAAAAAGTGTCTAAATGGCTTTCATTAAAAAAACATTTATCTGCTAAGATTGCATATAATGGCATACAGCCATGTCCTTTGCTTAAAACAAATCTATCTCTGTCTTCCCAGTCTTGATTCTTTGGGTCAAATCTTAAAATTTTATCATAGAGGGCTACTAAGATATCTGTATTTGAAAAACCTGGAGCAAGATGCCCTCCGCCTGACCTTATTCCCATTTCTAAAACTTTGCTTCTAATTTGTCTTGCATGTTCTCTTAACTCCTGAATATCTTCTCTATCTGCCATTTTATTATTATTTTGTGAACAGTTTACATTCTGGGAAAAGTTTGTTTATAAAATTTTAGGTGGTAGAATCTGCTTGTGGAATTGGTTTTACTTCATCTGTCCTGTCTGATACTCCTAACCTGAGAGATTTTCCCAACATTTCTTGTTTTGTCTCTTCAGAATGTTTAAATGGATAAACTAGTCTATTGTATAGTTCCCACTTGTGTTCTGTATATGCTCTTGCAAAAGCTTCATTTTCTCCTCTTTGATGTATTAAATGGTTCATTATTAAATTTGTTATAGATGGATGGTCTCTCGCACAGGTGGTAGCGATTTGTCCTAAACGATTAATATTTGCGTGTATATCTTTTTCTTCTTCATTAAAACAATTCAAAGGGGATCTATTATTGTAAGATGTGTGGATGCTGTCAAAATCCCCATCAAACCATCCTTCTCTAACACACAAATCTCCTAGCTCTGTTCCAGGGTATGGCTGAAATATTGGGAACTCTGGAACTGGAACACCGGCTTCTATATTAAAGTACACTGCATCAATATCATCCTGAACTGTTGAACCAGGCAATCCAAGAATATAATTTGTGACTACAGTCATTCCTTTGTCAGCGCAAATTTTAAATGCTTTTTTCATTTGTTCTTTTGTCATGTTTCTGTGTAAGAGTTCATTTCTAATCCTATCGTTGGTGGATTCTGCAGCCATTTGTACTGTTTGACAACCTGCTTCTTTTAGCAGTTTAGCCATCTCTTCAGTCATTAAATCTGCTCTTGTGAGACAGTAAAATGAAAGACCAACTTCTTGTTTATATCTTTGCGCAAATTCTCTCAGCCAATCATCTACTCTAAAAGTGAGCACATCATCATAAAATTTGATAAACTCCGCAGGGTAATCTGATAGGGTGTCTAAAATTTCTTCTAACACATAGCCAACAGAATGTCTTCTTACATATTTTTCTCCAGGATACATTCCTTTGAATGGAGAGTTAAAACAATATGAACATTTGTAGGGACACCCCCTTGATGCCATGAAATGTTTTATTGGTGCCTGCCCATTTTCAGTATTTTCAAAAAATAAACTTCTGTCTGGGAACGGCAAAGAATCTAAATCTTGAATTAAAGGTCTTAGTGTTGTTTCTGGTTGAGAATGTGTTCTTACGTTTTGCAAACCTGAAACATCTTCTCCTCTCTCAACCCTATCTAGAAGCTCTTTAAATGCCTGCTCTCCTTCTCCAACAACCACGGCATCTAATTTTGCATCTTTCATAATCTCTGGAAAAAAAGTAGCATGGGTTCCTCCCATCACTGTAAATATCTCTGGATGCCTTTGTTTTAATTTTGAGTTAAACCTTTCGTAGAATTTATGTTCACCTGTAGAACCACCATATGCTACAACATTTGGTTTTAATTTGTCAATTTTATTTAAGACATCTTCACGAGATAAGACTCCGAGGTGTGTCTGATCACCCCTTTGTTTAGCTATTGCTGAAACCTGCATCATTCCGATAGGAGAGTGGTGTCTTACATCCTCTACAACAAATAAAACGTCCATCTTGTATTATTAAAACTCCTATTTAAAAATATTTGTGGTCTTTATTGATTGTTAGATTTAAAACAATTTTTAAGTAGGATTTAGTTATTATAATATAACGCAGTAATATTTATAAGATTAGTTCTAGAGAAGAGGACATGTCAAATGCAGAAGATGCAGAAAAAATTCAAAATTATTTTGATGAACAGGTTTTAGCTGTTAGAGATATGCAGCATAGGGGAAATAATCGTTTGTTTGAAGTTAGAACAGAAGAGGGTAGATATCTTTTAAAACAGTATTCAGGTTTTCAAACAGACAATTGGCCAAGAGGAGAAAGAGAGTCTATGTTTGTTTCTTTTTTGTGGGGTAAAGGGTTTAGGGATATTCCTCAACCAATTAGATTTTATGGAATTGATAATGTTGGAGTTTTTTCTTTTGAAGAAGGAGAAGTTTTAGACCCTTCAGAAGTTGGAAAGGAAGACATCAAGGACCTTGTTGATTTCTTGGCAAGGGTGTATGATATTAGCATTGATGATATAAAGGGGTTTCCTTTGGCTAGAGAGGCTTGTGTCACGCTTTCAAGATATCTTGAAGTGGTGGATGTAAGGGTTGATGTAGCTCTTCAATATGGATCTGAAGGTCCTTTTGGACAAAGGGTAAAATCATTTGTAGATAGTATGGTTCGTCCAGCAGCTTTAAAATTAAGAGATGAATTTATTAAAAGAACAAGAATGTATAACACCAATAAAGAAATTCCATTAGAAGAACAGGTTATTACTCCTGCAGATGTGGGGTTTCATAATCTCTTGATAAGTCCAGAAGGGAGGAAAGTTTTTCTTGACTTTGAATATTCTGGAAGAAATGACCCGGTCCATACAATTGCTCATTTTATGCAACAAGATAACTCAAGGCTGTTAAGAGAAGGCATGTTATCTCTTTTTCTAGAAGAATACAGGAAAAGAAGAAGACCTTCTGATTTTTTTGAAGAAAGATTGAGAATTGTAATGCCTACCGTTGAAATGGGTTGGGTTCTTCGTTATTTAAATTTTCTTTCTCCTACGTACAGAAAACATGTGGCATTTTCTCACGGAGATGACCCAGAGTATATGGAAAGATTTGTAGAAGAGAGATTGACGAAAGCAGAAGAAAGACTTGGGGAGCTTACATCTTAAGAATTAATCTCCCCGAAGTAAAACCTCTGCTTCTTCGGCAATTTTCTGAGGAGATATTTTTTCAAGACAGGGCTCTCCATACTGGCAATCTTTTTCAAAGCAAGGCATACAAGAACTAATTTCTTCAGGGAGAATTGGCTTCCCTAACCCATAAAAGTGAATCTCTTTGTGAGAAGTTGGTCCAAACAGACCTAAAACTTTTTTCTTTAGAGCAATTGCTAAATGTAACCCAAGACTATCTCCGCTTATGATTAACTCGCAAGAATTTAGCCAGTCCATATAGGCTCTTAAATCTATTAAAATTCTCCGATCTTGTTTAGTTTGTCTTGATAGGCTAAACCCTTTTTCTGATAATTTTCTCTCTAACTCACTCCATTTTCCTTCAGACCATCTCTTAACTGGCCATTTGGATCCTACTTCGTCGTTTAAACCGAGGTTATATGCTTTTTGTACTGACGGTTGATAACCCAACACATATTCTTCTCCGTTCCATTTTGAACCGACCATTTCAAATAAAAGCTCTTGGAATGTTCTCTGATTCTCTTTCTTTAAATTGACATTTGCGCTCACTGTCAAAACATCATAAGCTTTATCATATGGCTCGGCTCTTCCTGTGTGTGTATTTAAGGTAAAACCGAATCTTGCTCTTCTTGCACGAACATTGTCTGCTAAAGCACAAATTCCTGGAACTTTTTCAAGATTGATAACTACGTCAAACTCTTCAGATTTAAGTTGGAGTGCTGTTGTGAAGTCATAAGGGAGAAGTCTTTCAATAAAAGGATTATTTTCTAGAAGTGGGAAAGCAAATTTGTCAGTTACCCAAGTAACCTTATCATTCTTGAATAGATGTAATAGAACAGTCGTTCTTAAAACATCTCCAAAACTAACTCTTCTTGAGTTATCTTCTTCGTCCAAAACTTCAGAATATCCTGTTTTTATTATGAGCACCTTTTTGTTATTCATATGGGAAATTGGAGTATGCATCTTATAAAGATTATTGTCTTAAACCTCTAGTGAGTTGTACAAAAATTAATCGCCTAGTTTATTAGAAGGATTGCGTTAAGATTTGTATTTTGCAAATCTTGATGTGACAAACAATAGCTTCAAACAATATTGTTTTAGATAATCTTGTCAAGAACCCGCGGACTAAAATCCTGGGCGTGCCTCGGGTCGTCAAGAATCGAAGATTCTTGAGCGCAGCCAAGAATTCTATTGTAAGGAATTCTTGGTGTCTTAATCACACCTGAGAACCTGTTGCTAACCCCGAACTGAATTAAGGGGTTTGCGCAGAAAAGGTTCTCGGTGTATCAAACAATCCTTGGGGTTGGAGGATGTTGGCAAGAAATTAAGCAATTTTGATGTTGTAGCAAAAAAGAATTAATAACTGTATGGTGCTGTCTTAAACCCATAAGATAATAAGATGCTTAAGTCTTATTTAGATATTATCCTTTGCTTAGAGCATGGATTTTATCGTAAAATTCTTCCACTCTGTGAATCTGCTTGCTCATCTTAAGATTTTTTTGTGCATTTTTTATATCTTCTACAGAAGGAGGTTTATATTTTGATATAATCTCTCGCAATTTTCCTAAATCTTTATAGGTTATTCCTAAACCCATCTTATTTCTTTCAACTATGTTTGTTAGGTTCTTGAATTGTTTATTTAAAAAAATTGGTAATCCTGCTTCGATATAAACAAACACCTTGCTTGAAATAGCGACCTCCAACCATTTTGAATTTACAGAACTGTCACAAAAATCAAGATGTATCCCGTAATCATATCTTGATATTATCTTTTTTATTTTATCCCTGTCTTGTCTAGAATAAAAGTGAAGAAATTTATTCTTCTTTGATAAATTTTCTAACATACTTTTTGTTTCTTTTTTTATAGTTGATGGATAGAAATGCAAATGGATTCCCTGCTCAATTATCTTTCTTACCATCTCTTCAAAAGGGGCGTGTCCATCCCATTTGTCCCAAGACATGCCTGCATATGCTATATGAATCTCTTTTTTCTTGTCTATCTTCTTCTTTTTTGGAGGAACAATCCATTCATCTAAACAATAAGGAAGAAAATCAAGAACAGGTCCCTTTATCTTTGATTTTAAGACATCAAGAGAACCTTCTCCACTTTTGTTTATTATTCCGTCCGCTCTTTTAAAGATGAATTTCTCTATTAAGTAGTTTACATATTGCATTCTTCCAGTTCCTTTTCTAAATGAAATTTTTTTCTCAGAATGGTGCCAGATATCCCCCAGCCAAAAAATTTTGGGTTTTTTTTTCATAAGCAAAAAGAATAAAAGAGATATTATTGAGGGTCCATGTATCTGAGTTATATAAGGATTCAATGCATCTATTTTTTTAAAAAAAGTTCTAGCCTCTTTTCCTGTAAGTTTTTTCAGAAGTCTGGAGATATTTCTTGGAGAAGGGGAGAAGTCTAACTCTAGATAGATTATTTTATCATAAGTGTTTTTTACAAATTCCTCATTAACCTTTGAAAAACAAACCAACACAGTTTCATATCCCCCCCGATACTTTAAAACTCTCGCCATCCTTGTAACAGTTTTCTGTGCCTTGGGTCCTATAAAAACTAGTTGTTTTTTTTTCATGGCATTATCCCTAGAAAAAGGAGTAGGAATGGAAGAACTTATATACATTTCGGTAGAAACAACTTGGGGGATAAGATTTAAATAATTATTCAGATCATTGAAGATATGACCAATCGAAAAAAGAGATTCAAAGTTCAGGTTCCTAGAGACGAATATTTTTCCAAAAAATCTATGAGGAAAGAGGCTTTTCTTTCTATGTACCAGCAAATTAATGCTATTGCAGATCTTAACCCAAAAAAGATTCTTGAAATTGGAATGGGAAATGGAAGCGTTTCCCTTTTACTTAAAAATTTTGGTTATGATGTGACTACATGTGATTTTGATGCAGCTTTAAAACCAGATGTTGTAGCAGACATTAGAAAATTACCTTTTAAAGACAATAGTTTTAATACAATCCTTGCTTGTGAAATTATAGAGCACATTCCGTTTAAAGATGTTCCAAAAGCCCTTAGTGAGCTGAGAAGAGTTGCCAAAAAGAATGTTGTGATTTCAGCCCCATATTCTTGTGTATCGTTGAGTGGATTATTCAAATTGAAAATTCCTTTTCTGGGAAGATTGTTTAATCTCTCAGTTTATTTCCCTTATGACTGGCTTAACCCAAGAAAATTTAAGTTTAATAGCGAACATTATTGGGAAATGGGGAGAAAGGGATATTCTAAAAAGAAAATTCTTACCTTGTTTAACAAATATTTTAAACTGGTGGATTGTTATCCTGAATTAATTCAGCCAGAACATTATTTTTTTATTCTGGAAAAAAGAGAGTAAAGGGATATTCTTAGATATATCCCAACTCTTTTAAATTTCTTTTTATCTCTTCTTCTTCTTCTTCTTTATAAATCTGTTCATTTTTTATCGCTTTTTCTTTTGTAGAAATAACCTGCTTTAGAATATAAAGGATATAATCAGAGATAGAATTAAAATCAGTCCCTTTTATTTTTTCGTCTATTCTTTCTGCCAGTTCATCTGGGATTGATAGGTTTACCTCTTTTGCCATTCTTTACTTTTTATATTTTTTTCTTTTTAAATTTTGTGTAATGCATCTTTTAGAGTTTAGATAAAGCTATTTGGATTTTTCTTTTTTCATTTATCGTTTTCAGCTCCTTTATTTTTTCATCTAATTTTGACTTCATTTCAATTAGAATTTTTTTATTTTTATTTGCTATGTTTACATTCTCTTCTGGGTCTTTTTCTAAATCATATAGGGAAATGATATCCCCATGAGAAGTATTACAATGGGAACAAATGGAATATTTTTCTTCTGGACATTCTGCATACATATATTTGTCATTTCTGATAGCTCTTCTTTTCATTCCAAGTGTGTATTCTTCCATAAAAACTGATTCTCTAATCTTATCTTTTTTTCCAAACATGAGTGGCAACAAATTTTTCCCATCAAATAGAAGAGGGGTGTGATTTATTTTTAATAAACTGAGGAGGGTTGGCGCAATATCTGTAAGTTGTGTAAGACCTTTTACCTTAATACCCCTTGGGACGCCTTTGCCGACAATTATCAGAGGGACATGAAAAGTCACGCCATATATCCCGTAGTGTTCAAAATAGGATTCATGCTCTGTATGACTCTCCCCATGATCTGAGAAAAAAAAGATAATTGTATTTTCAAAAATTCCTTTTTGTTTTAGAGAATCAATAACTTTTCCTATCAGATAATCGTTATAGGCGATGGTATTATCATATTCCGCGATTATATCTTCTACAGTAAATCCAGAAAACCAATTCCTGAAAGAATTCATCAGTTTTTCGTCGTAATCTTTTTTAGCAAGGATATCTAAAATTTTTTCACTTTCTTTTTCTGCTTTGAATTTCTTAAATTTTATTGGGCTACGATATGGTGCATGGGTATCCATATAATCTAGCCACATAAAAAAATTATCTCCTTCTCTCATTTCATTTATAATTTTGATTGCATTATTTGTGATTGTCTTGCTGTCTGATTTCCTCCTGGTCATCCTCGCGAGATTGGCAACTTCTTTGGGAACGAAATTTTGAAATAAGTATTCTAACGATTTGTATAAGGGGGGGAACTTTTTTAGACCTAAGATGGAAGTTCCTTTTTTTGACTTTTCTTGGGCAGTTTGTTTGAAAGTATAATCAAATCCATCATTTTGCCATCCGTATAATTTTTTAAAGCAGTATGTTTTATACCCTTTCTTTTTTAGAATTTTTTGTAAGAGGATTCCTCCTGAATTGAAGAAGAGTTTCATTTCTTCTTTAGTATGATATGGGCTAAACTCTTGTGATAAAACATGCCTGCCTGTGATGATTGATAAAACAGATTTATATGTGCTATTGTATGATGAAAAAGTATTTTCAAAGAAAATACCCTGTTTTGCCAGTGAGTCTATGTTCGGCGAGGTTTTTCGTCCATAACCACAAAAACTTAGATTTTTAGGTCTTAATCCATCCATCATAATAAAGAGTATATCCGGCTTTTTTTGTTTCATTTAAGTTGTAACTTTGATTTGTTTATAAATTTTTAGGCAGATTACTCCTATTTGTATGTTTTATTAATTAACCAATAAATTTATAATCCCCTTTCTTTTTTGTAAAAATAACTAACTGGGTTATAGAATTTATGCAGCTTAAAGAAAAGATGGATAAAGAACAATTGTTAAATAAGATAAAGAAACATCTAGAAAGACAAAGGCAAGAGTGGAAACACTTAATTTATGGATTGGGAGATTTATACCAGTCTTTTGAAGAAATTGGGATTAAAGGACAAAGAAATACAAAACAAAGAATTGAAGAATATGGTCTTAAAAAATATTTGAAATCTGAGTATACTGTCCTTGATATAGGGTGTAATGTTGGATTTGTCGATTTACAAATTTCTCAGTCAGTCAGGAATATTGAGGGTGTAGAAATTAACCCTTATCTGATTGATATAGGGAATGAGGTTAAAAAGTTTTTAGAAATAGACAATGTAACTTTTTATCCAGAAGGATTTGAAAAATTTTCAACAGAAAAAAAGTATGATTCTATTTTCTCATTTGCAGCTGATGATGTTGCAGATGGCCTATCAAAACTCTCATTCGAACAGTACATAGATAAGATTATTTTGATGCTCAATGAAGGAGGGTATCTATTTTTTGAAAGTCAAGCTTCAGATGTTATGAACAACACCTGGGATAAGAAGTATGAAATTCTAAAAAATAAATTTGAGATTATTGAAGAAAAAAAAGTTTTTTCAGATTATCCTACAAATGCAAGAGAAAGAGTCTTTTTAATCTTAAAAAAAAGGATTCGGGAGAGTAAGCCAAACTTTATTCTGATTACGCTCGATGGAATGCGAAGAGATAGAATAGATTTGTGTCCGACAGTTAACAAAATTTCAAAAGAGAATATTTTCTTTCCCAACATGATGACTGCTGCGCCTTATACTATTGCATCAATGCATGCAATGCTTTCTGGCCTTCTTCCTTCGAGAAACGGAGTGAATTCATATTTCAATATGTTTAGGTTCAAAAAAGACAAATGTAAAACCCTTGCACAATATATGAAAGATGCTGGCTATTATACTTCTGCGAACATTTATAACAAATCAATAATCCCTCATCAAGGTTATGAGAATATTAATATTTATGATGAAAAGGTCATTGATATTAACGCTAGTGGTTTGCGAATGCTGCGAGAAGCCGCATCGAAAGAAAAGTTCTTTCTCCATCTACAACCAGCACATATCCATAGGAATACTGTAAAAAATATTGCTAAAGTTTATCATGATTTTGATGATAATTACTTTAATAGAAAAGAAGAGAATGTAAGGATGTATAATTCATTCCTTCCAGAAATAGATGAGTATGTTAAACTTATTTTTGAAGAGTTAAATAAACTTGGATTAAGAAAAAATACAATTGTTATTATTAATTCTGACCATGGAACAAGCAATGGGGAAAGAAGGGGTGAGGCGATGTATGGCTGTTATTTATACAATTACTCTCTCAATTCGTTTTGTATATTGTGTCTTCCTAATGGAAAACAAATAATAGTGGGCACAAGGATTAGCAGTGTTGACGTGCTGCCTACATTTTTAGATTTGGCAGGGATTAACATTGATGAAAGTTATGAAAAACTTGATGGGGTATCGATAATTCCAATGATTGATGGCGAGGAAACAGAAGATAGAGTCATATTCTCTGAAACTGGAAGGATAAATAAGGAAGAGTTAAGCAAAAGCGAACATAATGTCTTTGCTGTAATAAAAGATAACTGGAAGTTAATATATTACAAAGATGATTCAAAATATGAATTATTTAATTTGGAAAATGATAAGGATGAAGAAAATGATTTATCTCAATCTGAAACAGAAAAAGTTTTAGAATTAAAAGAGATTTTATTGGGTAAGTTTGTGGGTTTTTACTGACTGATTTTTCAACTATATCTACATACATCCTTATTATTTATATGCTTGCTGATTTCAGAAGAATTATTTAATTAATCCCCTATATAAATCTAAAAATTGTTTATACGATTCATCTGGAGAGTATCTTTTGATTATTCCAGGGTATTTGAATTTAAATTTTTTTGTTAGCTTTTTGTCTTGGATTAATTGATTTATTGCATTTATCCATTCTTCAACATTTTCAGGGTCAGCCAAAAATCCTGATTTTCCATTTGTTATTGCTTCTTTCCCTCCGCCCGTATTTGAACTGATTACAGGTTTTCCCATAGACATTGATTCTATTACAATTCTGCTAAAAGGTTCCATCTTAGAAGGGAGAAGTACAATATCTGAGGCTTCATAGGACTTATAGATTTCATCGTGGGAAATTCTCCCCTTGTAAATTACTCGACTATTTTTTTTAGCTAGCTCTTTTATTGTTTCTTCCTCGATACCTCCTCCGAACAAAAGAAAATAAACTCTTTCCTTAAGACGATTTGATTCTTTTATTATCTTTAAAACCATATCAACTCCCTTCCCAATAGAAAGGCCGCCCAAGAATAATACAACTGTAGCATCATCAGGTATCCCCCATTCTTTTCTTATTTTATTTCGAGATAGTGTTTTCTTTGGTTTTTCAGGAGAGATTGGATTGGGCAGTACAACTGAATTAAAAATCCCACATTTTTCCAACCATTCTTGTATGGCCTTGCTTATTGCTATTTTTGCATCTGCCTGATTTATTATTTTGTATCTTCTTTTTATGTAAGTATATTTGTACAGGTCCCATAAAAGCCTTTTTAGAGGCACTGTTCTTAATATCTCCCTGTATCCAAAAGACTTAAGATATCCATGGTTTGGAATGTATGGGAGACCGGTTGTTGTCATTAAAGAAAAATCCCTAAAATGTGTTGCTACTGGAAGATTTGCCTTTTTAGCTGCGATTACTGATGGAATAATCGCAAATCTATCATTTGCATGAATTATATCTGGTTTTTCTTTTTTTATAACCTCTACGAGAAATCTCGAAAGATACATTTCATATAATTCAAAAGAGTATATCGGACGGAATTTTTTGAAAACATGTGTTTTGAAATCTGGGTCTTTCTCAATTGAAGCGTAAACAATTTCATGGCCATCTTTTTTAAACTGGTTTGCAAGAGTCTTTAAACTTATCTCGGCTCCTCCTGCTTCTATCTGAGCATGACTCACATATAAAGCCTTAAGTTTTTTTTTCATGTTAGTCTCCACTTTTCAAGGTTTCTAGAATTTCTAGAATTTGAAGACCTAATTTGCCGTTTGAAATTGGCTCGGTGTTTTCTTCAACAGACCTCAAAAATTCCAGACATTCCATTTTCAAACTTTCTTCTTCATTTTCAAACCTAAGTTCGAAACAGTTTTTTTGTTTATCTAATTCATCAAGCTTTTCATCTATCCAATAAAGAATTTTTCCACTTTCTGTTTTTATCCTTACTTCTTTACTTTTCAAAGGGTGTGCCCTATTGATATTTATTGTTGCCTTTTTTCCGCTGTTAAATTCTAAATCTAGCGCGATAACGTCTATTTCTGATATAATTTTTTCTTTTCGCACTATTTTCGTTCTCTCTGGGACAGACCCAAATAAACCAACCAATATGGATAAATCGTGTGAAACAAGATTAAGAATGATATCATTATCAAACGTTCCAAACTTTCTCCAATTGGTGTCTATCTGTACAGGGGGGTCACTAGAGATTATTTTTTTAATTCTCTGGAAAATAGGATGATACAAATAAACATAACCAATAAATAAAATTTTTTCATTTGCGATCTCGATAAGTTTTTTTGCTTCTTCTGCATTTTGAGCCATTGGCTTTTCTAGAAAAACATGTTTTCCCGCTTTCAGTGATTCGTAGGCTATGGTGGAAAGTTCTTTAATTGGTGTAGAAATAACAACTGCTTTTACTTCTTCGTCTTTTAAAATTTCTCTATAATCCAACGTTGTTTTGATCTGAGGATAGTTTGAGTTTACCCAGATAGTGTCTGTCTTTTTTGCACACCATTTGACGCTTGCGAAATCATTAAAAACCCTCAATAAATTTTTTCCCCAATTTCCAGCGCCGATAATCCCTATTTTCATCGTCCTTCTTTCCTAAATTTCACAATATTTAAAACTTGATATGCTGCATCTACACATGTTGGAATTTTTCCAGAAAAGACAGTGACTAAATTATTTCTTATCTGCTCGACAACTGTTGGTCTTGCGTCGTCGTGGTCCCTAAATGGAAGAACTGTTCTAATTGTGAACATTGAACCTTCATGTTCTGCTTTTTCTATTCCTGGAAAGTATTCTACTGCAGATTCGATAAAATTATTGTAATTTGTTAGGGAGGGATTTTTTATTACTCCTTTGTTCAGAACTTGCTTGTATTTCGCTTCTATTTCTACACTGTTTGCAATCTGCCTATCATGAATTGCATGAACTACATTTCCCATTGCATGATAACCTGTTCTTCCAAAAGGGTCTATACACATAAAAGCGCCATCTAGGATCACTACACTTTTTTTACTGAATTTCTCAGGCAATTTAAGAACAAGCTTTTCACAAACCTCATATTGGTATGGTTTTTTGGAACTTGGAGAGTCATGAAGCCAGGAGTTGTTATCACAGTATGTTGCAACAACTACCAAATCATAATCTTTCAAATTTTCTGGAAGAGCTTTTGTGTTAAGTAAAACATTTACTCCAGACTGGTTGAGATTATTCCAACATATCTTCTTTAAAGCAACAGGATCAAAAAGAAATTCTTTTACCTTTGTACTAAAGGAAATCTTGTCTTTATTTACTACTCCGGAATCCATCTCTTCATGCTCTAAAGAGAACCGGTCAAATATTTTCTTACAATCTTCTCCACTAATTTTGCTACCTTCTTTTGCAATACAGTAATAATGCTCTATTTCATCATCTAGAACTGCGTCTCCATACATTTCTGCAAATTCTGGTTCTCCTCTAAGGCAAGTAAGTATGGTTTCTGTACTTCTTGGATAATGATATCCTCTATGTAACCTATACTGATTTATTCCAGATGCGTGAGTAAAAATATCCGGTTCTTTCTCGTATAAATCTACCTTGCAGTCGTTTTTTGCTAGGACTGTTGCTATTGTTACTCCAAAAATGCCTCCGCCGACAATTGCCACCTTCATTTTGTTTACCTCTCTTTTAGATTTAAATTTAAGTTATTTAAATATTTATATCCTGTTTTATCTTTGCATTTTCTTTTTTAATAAAGTTTCGGCTGTCTTTATAACTTCTTCTGGGGTTATTTCCAACAATCCTTCATTCGCAAATTCTGCTGGAACGTTTGGATTGAATTTTGTTTTAGAACTGAACAAAACCCTGTAATCTTCCTTTTTCATCCAAGGGCGCCACTCATACAAATCTCTTTTTTTTGGAATTAGATTTACTATTGGAACATTAAATGAAGATGCTATGTGGACTACTGAGGTTGAGGGCGCGATAAGTAATCGTGCTTTTGAAAGAACAACACCAATTTCTTCAAGAGAAAACATTCCAGGGGTTATTTTAACCTTTTTTTTATTTTTGAGTTTGTTGTATACACTTTCAATAATTGTTTTTTCTTCTAGTGTTCCGGTTAATAAAACAAAAAAATTATATTTGCCTGTTAAAGAGTCTATGACTCTGGCGTATCTCTCAGATGGCCACAATCTTGAAGGGTATTCGTCTTTTCCAAATCCTGGGTGGACAATTATATAATCTTTTATTTTTAGTTTTTTTAGTTTTTGATTGGCTGTTGTCAAGGCATTTTTTGAAAAGTAAAATTCTATTTTTGGATTTGTAGTTTCAATGCCTATTTTCCGGATAATGTCCAGACAGTGTTCTAGAGAATGTTTTTTAGAAATGTGTAATGCCCTTCTTGTAAACAAAATTGCTGGAAATCTTTTTAGTCCGGTAAAGCCCCCTATTCTGTATTTTATTCCTGCTTTCCAACATAAGATACCCATTTTGAATGATGCTGGATTCACTATAACTGCTAAATCAAAATTCTTGTTTTTTAAATTGTTCAAATTCTCGTTAAATGAATCTTTGTAGATTATAATCTCAGAAACATGGGGATTATTTTTTAGTCCTTTTTCCATCTCTTTTTTTACCATGGCAGTTATTTTGCAATCTAATTTTTTTTGAAGAGAAGAAATTAATGGTGTTGTAATCAATAATTCCCCTAACGCTCCTAAATGAATTATGAGAACTTTTTTTATTTGCGAGTTATCTATTCTTTTAAATTTTGAAGGATCTACGAGTAACCATAACAAATACTCAAATAGGAGGAAAAGTTCTCTTGGCTTCTCAAACCAAAAAGTTTCTCTGAAGTTCATCTTTTTGGAAGAGATATCTCTTTTAAAAACATTTTTATCGTTAAGTTTAAAATGACTGCGAGTATCACTACTTAATGAAAGACAAATACAAGAAAAGGAAGGGGTTGTCCTACTTGAAAGGTTTTTTTTCTGAGAAGTTATTGAAACAAAAAAGTGATGAGCATTTTAAGAATTTATTGAAAGAACGATGGTCTCATGTTCAAGGGAAGAGGGTGCTTGATGCTGGATGTGGTTATTGTGAATTTTTTAATCTGAAACCGGACGCGGTAGACCTTTACGGCGTGGATGTTAAAAAAATCAAACATCCAAAAATAAAATTTGGGGATCTTAACAAAAAAGTGCCATACAGTGATAATTATTTTGATACTGTTGTTTGTTTTCACGTTCTTGAACATTTAAAAGAACCGGAAATTGCTATTCTGGAATTTTTGCGTGTTCTTAAAAATGGCGGAAGAGTTGTTTTGACCGTGCCAAATTATTCTTTTAAGAAATTTTTTGAGGATTATACGCATGTTAGGCCTTATCCTAAGATTGCTCTCCATAACATTCTTGTTGCTAATGGTTTTAAAGAGATAGAAATTGTGCAAGGGCATCATTCGAGTCAGATAATAAGTGCGTTGTTTTTATTTTTTCCAAGCTTAAGATGGAAAATTGAAAAAATACTGGGAAAATTTTTTCCATACGAAATAACGGCGATTGCTAGATGTTATAAGTGATTATCAAGCCAGATAAGATTTTATATACCCTTCTTTATTTGCATCATCAGAATAATATTTTTTTGCGTATTCTCTTGTTTTCTTCGAAAAGGCTTTTTTTTGCTTTTCAGATAATTTAAAGAAATTTCTTAATGTTTTATTTGCGCTCTCAAGTGAAAATGGCACTTGAAATAAACCATCTACTCCAGGAATACCCTCGCGGAAAGGAATAATGGCTGGTGTGCCCACTGATAAAGATTCGACAGTTGTCAAGTCTATTCCTGCTCTTTTAACTCTGTGAAGATGGTAAAACATGTCTGCTGCATTGTAATAATCAACAAGTTCTTTTGAAGATTTTTTTTCTATGTGGATATAATTCTTCGTTTTTAGATTCATATATTCTTTATCAATTATTCTCCCAATGATAACAAAAAGAATATCTTGGTTTGATTCTACAACTTCTTTAAATAGGTCTGATCCTTTCTCGTGTGTTACTCTATCTACAAATATAACTATTTTCTTATTTAATGGCAATTTCAGTTTTTTCCTAGTCGCTTTTCTGTTTTTTGGTATAAAAAGCTCTGTGTTAACTGGTGCTGGGAGGTAGCTTATTCTACTTAAAGAGAGCAAATGGAAGCGGACCAGTTTTTCGTATATTCTATATTCCCCATAATCTACAAAAATTGTTTTGTTTGCAGAAAAAAGAAAGAATACAAATGCCAAGTATCTGAACAGGACCACAAAAACATCTTTAAATGATTTTATTTTATACCCAATGTTTGCGCAATGGTTCATGATGAAATCTCTACTTGAAAAGATAGTGGCATAAAAAAGCAGTAGGCAGCTTGTAAAGTATCCCAGATTAACTAATCTTTCAATTTTATTTTCATTGCAAAAGTTTCTTAATCTGAATGGCAATGTGGCTGGTCCGTATTCTTCGACATGGATTTTTGTCCGTTTTAAGTCCCATTGAAATTGGTAATGGTCTTTTTCTTTTCCTTTGTATTTGTCTGTAGTAAATAGAAATATTTCAACCTCCTTTGGAAAGATTTTTTCATAATATTTCATTCTTACAAGTCTATTAAACGCAAATCCTATGCTAAAGAAGCAGATTCTTTTTTTCATCTTAAGAGTTTGTTTATTTAGTTTAAATCTTTTTCTACGCTTTTTGTACTTGTTTTTTCAGTATATCAGACCAATTAAATTCTTTGGCTGCTTTATTGGTCCGCTAATAGTAAACCAGCAACCACAAAACCTAAAAAAATAGTTGGTTTAGTATAAGTTTATATATGTAAAAAAATTTACAGCGTGATGGACATTGCAATTGTTTCAATGGGAGAAACTTGTGGGAAATATGCAAGGTTAGAGCATTGCTGTAATGCACTTACTAATGAGAAGAAATTTCCCATAGAGGTAGCTCTTTTTTACTCAGCGTTGAAAAAAAAAGGAGTTAAAGCATGTTTTTTTGACGGAAATCTTGTAGAAGAAGAAGATATATTGGAGAGGTTGAGAAACAAGGTTCCTAAAAAAATATTGTATTATATTTATACGCCGTATATAAGACATAAATCTGATTTTATGAAAAAATTAAGCAAAATCTCGAGATTATATCTTGTAATTGTGCCATTTTTTTGGAAAGATAAAATATTGAAAGAATTTCCTTTTGTTAAGGGTGTTTACTATGATGGAGAAAAAGCTTTGAATATTAATTCTACGAATGCCAAAATAAATTATAATGAATTTGATTTAGATGAGTATTTGGATTTATACACAAAATGCAATGATGCTTTTCCTGTTCTTGTTTCAAAATATTGTCCTTATGGGTGCACTTATTGTAATGCAAGGAGAACTGGTTTGATGGATAGGAATTTAGAAGATGTAAGAAATGAAGTAGAATATCTTAAAAGTAAAGGTGCAAAAAAGATTGTTCTTTGCGGAAATAATTTAACGATAAATAAAAAAAGGTTTATTGAAATGTGTAAAATGATGAAAAAAACAGGGATGAAATGGGAGGGAGATGGAAGAGTTGACCACATGAAAGAAGAGATGTATAATGCACTAAACGAATCCAATGGGACTCTTCTCTTTGGAGTTGAAAGTGCAAACCAGAACGTATTAGACAAAATGCAGAAAGGGGTCACAGTTGAAAAAGTCATAGAAGTAGCAGATAACTTGAATAAATTGAATGTTCCATTTAGGTATACTTTTATGTTTGGGTTTCCTTGGGACTCTTACGACTCGTGCAAAGAAATGATTGATTTAAAGAGAAGAGTTGGTGCTTTAAATTACCATTGTAATTTTGTAAATGCTTATCCTGGAACACCGTTATTTGAGGAAATGAAAAAGTTAAAATTGGTGGATGAAAATGAATTGGATTTTGAAAATTTCAGCTGGGCAAATTTGCCATTGGGTCCTACTTTACACTTGAAAAAAGAAGAAGTAGAAATTCTAATGAAAAAAATAATGATTAAGGGAGTGTTTAATAAGAGTGTTATTAAAAATATACTGAAGACCAGGAAAATTACACAATATCCTGCAGTGGTTTCCAAGGGAATAAAATTGTTGATTTCTGGGAAGAGGACTTGGAAAAAGTAGTGTTTTGAGAGATTAGCTTGAGGGACAAAATATTTATTGGCAAATCTCCCAGCAATTCTTATGGTTGTAAATCTTTTGTGGGGATTTGATACAGAAAGGCCTTATGGAGAAATTGTAAATACAGAAGATGGAGCAATCGAGCGCAGGGCAAATCTCGAGTTTATAATGAAACTTAATGGCCTGATGGATACTCATGAGGCTGGAAGAACTTTTTTTATACTTGGAGATTATTTGGAAAAAAGCGCAGCTCAGTTAGGGCAAGAGTATTTGAGGGTGGTTTTTCAACCGTCTAATCCTTTGATTGAAATATGCCAGTATAGTTATTCTCATGTTACTGTTGCGCCCATAGATACCCGCCCAGACAAAGAGCCTGTTTCAATTGAAGAACTTAAGGAAGATTTAGTAAAGGCAGATGAAACAATAAAACGTTTATTGGGCGTGAATAAAATAGCTGGCCTGAGAACTCCACTTGGATATCCTCATAGATCATTAGAAAAATCTCCTAGAGTTTTAGAATTGTTAAAGGGAGTTGGACTTAAGTATGTGAGTTCTAGTTTGAGAGATTCTAATTGGGGGATTAATGCCCCTCTTGAAGAAAATGGCCAACTGAGGCAGCCGTTTACATATCAGAATGGTCTTATTGAAATCCCTCCACATGGATGGCAAGACACTGCATTTACTGGAACTTCGAAAACAAAAGGAACAGAAGGATATCCCACAACTACTGAAGGAATTGTTAGACATTACCTAGAGTTATTTGAAGAGGCAAATAATTTAAGTGAAAAAACAGGCTGCCCAGTTTTTGTTGGTCTGTGCATGCATCCGTGGGCAATAAGAAGATATGACCAGGGTTTGGAAGCAGTTAAAGGAATTTTAAATGCAGCTGCAGAGGAAAGGTATGAAAAGTGTGGGTTATGGGCAAGCAATTCAATAATTTTGTTATCGCCTTTCTGCCCCATTAAACTTTTTTATAAAAATCTGTATTTTCTCCGGTTTCTATTTTAAGGGTTTCTAATGCTTGGTTCAAAAAGTCTTCTATTCTTCCATCTCTTGTCCCTGGATTTTCCTTCCACCAGACTGGATGGAGAAGAACATGTAATTTATCAAATTGTTTAGATTTTATCATATCTAATGGGGGGCCTTCTCTAAAGTTCATTCTTGAGTCTGAGATGTATTTGTAATCTTTGAGAGCGTATGCGTTTGTAAACCTGCCAAGATCTACGTGTGCATCTGCAAGAATTCCTGGACGATGAAAGGAAACCGAATGAACTATTATTCCAAATGCTTTTTCCAAGACTTCTGCTTCAATTTGGACAGCATCTATTATTGCTTTGTCATTAATAGCATTATCAAAATGCAGGCCTATTTCATGTCCTTGTTCAATTAGTTTAAAGATGATTTTGCTGTTTCTCCCTGTTAGGACATTGTAAAATGGAGACCTTAAAAAAATGAAGTGTGTTGATTTTATTCCTAGAGAATTTTCTATTTCTCCAAACTTGAGAGTTCCTTTAATGTCAAAATCCACATCGTGTCTTAGTAAGATTGTTCCTTGTTTCTTTTCTTCTTTGAACAAAATAAATTTATAATGCTCTTTTGTTTCTTTCAATAATTCCTCGTATTGTTTGTATGTAAAATCAGGTTCCATGTTTTTTCTAAATGGGGGGATTTTAAATAGTTTATCACTCTAAGGCTTTTATTCTGCTGTATAAGTTTAGAGAATTTTCTACGAAAACTCTTTGCTGGTCTTCTGAAGGCAGTGCATCTACTGGCCAAGTGAGATATTGAGCAGTAGGATCCTCATCGATTCCTTCTGGTTTGTAAAAACCTAAATCAGAGCCAAATAGAATTTTCAAAGGGATTCTTCTAAAAGCATCTGAGAAAATATCCAAAACCTGTTCTCTTGTTTCCTTAACCTCCACTCTTTGCCTGTCGCCTTGAGCATCTACTCTGAATTTCTTTCTATGTGGATCGATAGCTGTTGTGTTTATATGAAGATTTGGAAAATGTTCTGTGATATCAACAGCCCGGGCCATGTATTCTAGATTATTTCCTCCAAAATGCGCGAGCACTAATCTTAGTTCAGGAAACCTGGAACATACTTCTTCGGTCATTTCTGCAGAATTATATTTAGTCCCAGAAGCAGAACAGTGAACAAGCAATGGAAGACCTGTTTCACTAGCGACTTCATAAAAAGGAAAGACGCTTGGATCGTTTAGTGGAGTGTCTACAAGTGGGGGATGAAATTTTAATCCCAAAACATTCGGGTTCTGGATTGTTCTTTTCATAACTGCAATATCGTCATTTGGGCTGTAAGGGATATTGGGATTTGGGCTAAAGATTAAACTGCATCCTAAAAATCTTGGGTTGTCTCTTATGTGGTCTATCACTTCATCGGTTTGGTTTTCTCCGATTAGAATGGGAAAAAATCGCGTATTGGCAAACTGGGGCAATTCAAAATACCCAGAAGTGTCTTTTCCGTCACTTAGCACACTATGTTCTCCTAAAAACGAATGTGTATCTATACGTAGATCACTATGTGCCATAAAAGCTTGTGTTGGATTTATTTTATAAAGATTATGGTTATATACATTCTATCTGTTAAATGCCAACACACATATTTTTTAAAAGAGAGATTGTTTAGAAATTTCGGTGGAAAAGATGGTAAAAAACTTTGCATTAATAGGTTGTGCGGGATTTATTGCACCAAGACATTTGCAAGCAATAAAAGAAACTGGTAATGTTTTAGTCGCTGCTTTAGATAAATCAGATTCTGTTGGAATTCTGGATAAGTATTTCCAAGATGTTCATTTTTTCACAGAATTTGAAACATTTGACAGGCATGCTGAGAAACTGCGCAGGCAGGGAGAAGATAAAAGAATACATTTTGTTAGCATATGCTCTCCTAACGATCTGCATGACGCGCATGTTAGATTTGCATTTAGAATTGGGGCAGATGCCATATGCGAAAAACCATTAGTTATTAATCCTTGGAATTTGAATGCTCTTGAAGAACTAGAAAAAGAAAGTGGAAAAAAAGTTTTTAACCTTTTACAAACAAGACACCACCCGACAATTATTAAACTGAAAGAAGAGATTGACAGTTTAAAAAAAGATGGCAAACACGAAGTAGAACTCACATACATTACCCCCAGAGGAAAATGGTATGACGTGTCTTGGAAAGGGGACTTTTTTAAGTCAGGAGGCATAGCAATGAATTTAGGGATTCATTTTTTTGATATGTTGATTTGGCTTTTTGGAAAAGTTGTTCATTCAGAGGTCCATCATGTAGAAAATAAAAGAATTGCTGGATATCTCGAATTAGAGAAAGCACGTGTTAAATGGTTCCTTTCTACAAGAAAAGAAGACATTCCAAATAGAAATTCTGCTAAAGATAAATATTCTCCATACAGATTAATTTTGATTGATGGCAAGGAATTAGAATTTTCAGAAGGGTTCACAAATTTACATACAGAAGCTTATAAGCAAATTTTAAATGGGAACGGTTTGCGAATAAAGGATACTCTGCCTGCAATAGAATTAATTTATAATTTAAGAAATTCTACTCCTTTTATCCCTGATGTGGCTCGTGTACACGGTCTCTTAAAGAATTTACCAATTTCTGATTCTAAAAATTATCATCTTGGTCCTGGGAGTTATACTCCGGCGGTTCTTGATTTAGCTCATATCAAAGGTTTCTTAAAAAATTTGTCAAATCCTTCTTCTGAAAATAAAGAGTATTCTCTTCATCCTAGTGTTGAAGTAAATGAACCAGTGAAAATAGGCAAGGGCACGAAAATATGGCATTATTCTAAAGTTCTTAAAGAAAGCAAAATAGGGGAAGACTGCGTTATCGGAAGTTATGTAGAAATAGGGCCAAATGTAAGCATCGGAAGTAGGTGCAAGATTCAGAATAATGTTTCTATATTTCGTGGAGTGACTTTAGAAGATGATGTTTTTTGTGGACCATCGATGGTTTTTACTAATATTTTAAATCCCCGCGCATTTGTAGAAAGAAAAGATGAATTCACCGAAATCCTTGTTAAAAGGGGCGCAACTATTGGTGCTAGTGCTACAATCGTCGGTAACATAACAATTGGGCGATGTGCTTTTATTGGAGCAGGGTCTGTTGTCACTAAAAATGTCCTAGATTACGCTTTGGTTTTGGGAGTTCCTGGAAGACAAGAAGGATGGGTTTGTGAGTGTGGAGAAGTCGTTAGTAAGCAGCTAACCAGTGAAATAGTAAAAGTTTGTGAATGCAAACGCTGTTTGAAAAAATATAGGCATTATTTGAATGACTTTTCTCCATTAGAGAATTTTCCAAAAAATGAAAATAGAATTTTGTGATTTGAAAAGGCAGTATTCTGTGCTGAAAGAAAGGATTGACTTAAACATAAAAAGAGTTCTTGAACATGGCAAGTTTGTAAACGGACCTGAAGTTGAGGAGTTAGAAAAAAAACTTGCTGGTTTTGTTGGAGTAAAAAATGCGATTGGGGTTTCTTCTGGCACTTCTGCATTGTTGGTTTCGTTGATTGCTTTTGGTATCGGTAAGGGAGATTATGTCATCACAACTCCATTTACTTTTGCTGCAACTACTGGAGCAATAGTTGCCACAGGCGCAAAACCAATTTTTGTAGACATAAACGCAAGAACATATAATCTTGATTCTGCAAGGCTGGAAGAATTTTTAAAAAACCCTGTTGATTCCTTGACAAATGAAAAGATTCCTTTGGGTAAAATAAAAGGAATTGTTTACGTTGATTTGTGTGGGCAAGTCGCGGATTATGATAGAATAAGAGAATGCGCTGATGAATTTAATTTGTTTGTTTTAGAAGATGCTGCTCAGGCTTTTGGCGCGGAATACAATGGAGGGAAAGCTTGCTCTTTAGGGGATGTATCAATAACTTCTTTTTTTCCTTCTAAACCTTTAGGTGGTTTTGGCGATGGTGGAATGGTTTTTACCGACAATGATAAATTTGCAGAAGATGTTAGACTGATAAGAAACCATGGACAAGATAAAAAGTATAACCATAAAAGGTTGGGATTGAATTTTAGACTTAATAGTTTGCAAGCAGCCATCTTGCTTGCGAAGTTTGGCGTGTTTGAGAGAGAGATTGATGAGAGAAACAGGATAGCAAAATTGTATGATTGGAATCTACAAGATTGTGAAAAGATTGTTTTGCCATATGTTGAAGAACATAATAAATCTGCTTATGGGCTGTATTCTATTCTCACAAATAAGAGGGATGAATTGAGGGAGTTTTTAGAGAACTGCGGCATACCGACGGCAATACACTATCCAAAACCTTTGTATTTGCAGGAGGCTTTTTCTAATTTGGGTTATAAAGAAGGAGCTTGCCCAATTTCTGAAGAAATTGCTAAGAAAATTGTTTCTTTACCGATGGGTGCGTATAAAACAGAAGAGGAAATAAGATATATCTGTAAAAAGATAAAGGAATTCTATAATTATCCAGATTAGCATCCCTTTATGATTTTGTGCATCTCAGACCCATTGTTACTTTTGTGTTTATAAATTTACTACTTTTTTTGAACTCTTTTTCAATTGCTTCTTTCATCGGCGTTTCTAAAGACTGATCATACAATTGTGTAGATTTCCAGTAATTATATAGGGTTTCTGCGTCTGGATAAGCTACTGGGTTTTCAAAAGATATCACCTCCACATTGCCTGCTATCCTCTCCAATAAATTCCTTCCTTTGTCTTGCAAGAAGCCAGCCCATTGCGAATATCTTTTGCGACATCCAGCGCTTTGTGCAAGTCTTAGGAATTCTTGGTTGCTTCTTTTTGTTGGTCCGCAGAAGAATAAAACTCCTTCTCTTGTCAATAACTCATAACATTCTCCAAATGTTTTCTCTGCGTCAGATGTATAGTAAACTGCAAAAGAAGAAAGTATTCTATCAAATTTTGTTGGTGGAGGAAAAGTTTCTTTAACCTGAGTTAAGTCGCAATTATGCAGTTGTATATTTTTAATTTGTCTTCTTTTAATTTTTTCAGCACATCTTCTCAATGATTCTTCGCTTATATCTACACCTACTACTCTACCACCTGGGGAAACTAATTCAGCGCTTTTGAATAAGTGCTTTCCGTCTCCACATCCTACATCTAAAACATTTAATCCCTGTCTTAATTGTAGACTATCAAACACCCATCCATCAAAATCTGCCTGAGCAAATTGTTCATTAACCCCTCTTCTACAAGCTAATGCTAGAGAATCTGTTCCATATCTTCTCTGTTCTGATGCTGAGAGGTTTATTTCTTCTTTCATTGTTTCTTCTTTCATTGTTTCTTCTTTCATTGTGCTAAATCCTAAATTTGAAGGTTAATAAAGATTTATATGAGTTTGTGACTCCTGCAAATGTTTATATAATATCTGGATTAAAAATAATTATGGAGGATTTAAAAGAGAAACAGCTAAACATTGCACTTTTTTTGACGGTCATTTTTGGGTTTATACTCAGGGTTATAAACGCCCAAACAGCGTCTGTTTTCGGAGATCCGCCGCATCTAGTTTTGCAGGCTAAGAATTTTCTTGACTCTGGATTGTTAACTATATGGGACCAATCTACATTTTTGTGGTATGCTTTTACAAATATTTTTTATAAAATTTTTGGAATAACCCAATTTGCTTCAAGGTTTTCTTCTGTGTTATTTGGAACATTGACTATTTTAGTGATTTATTTGTTTGTAAAAGAATTTTCTGGAAACAAAAGAATAGCTTTAATCTCTTCGCTGATATATGCTTTTGCTCCCACGTTTATATTTAATGCTTCTGATGAACACGACATTTGTGTGCTATTTTTTATTATATTTACATTTTATTGTTTAGTAAAGGGTTTGAAGAGGGGGAAGAATTCTTATCTCATTTTATCAGGTGTTCTCTTTGGTCTTGCTGCGATGTGGAAAGCCTACGTCGCGATATTGCTCGTTCCTTATATCGGGTTTATGATTTATTATGCTTACACAAAGAGGTTTGCTCTTCGTAAAAATTCTAAAATTTTGATATGGGTTGCTGTCATTATCGGTCTGATGGTTAGTCCTACTTTTATTTATGATTACTCTAATTACAAACATAATGAATTAACTACTTTTATGACTGCGAAATTTTTGGTGACTCCGAATCAAAAAATTAATGACTTGTATGGGTGGGCAGGGGGGGGAGATTTAAACAGAAGAACCAGCCAGTTTTTTCAGAGATTATTCATTAGCCTTCAATATGGAACACCTGAGCAAGACTCTACTCCTTCTGTGCTTTATTATGCACTAACTCAATCTCTTTATTCAAATGGCCCTATCTTGATTGTTCTGTCTTTAGTTGGAATCTCCTTTATGTTTATTAAACGAAAAAAAGATAAGTTTGCAAAAGATTACTTGGTTTTTTATCTTCTTTACTTTTTCTTGCCTTTTTTGGTTTTAATAGATTCTAATCTTTTATACAAACACTATGTTCATTTTTTTGCATTTGCTATTCCTTTTATGGCATATTTGATTAATCATATTTATTTATATTTTAGGGAAAAGTTTAGTTTTCTTAGAGAAGTAGTTAAAAAAAAGGAGTGTATTTACTTTCTGTTTGGCCTTTTAATGCTCTTTGAATTTTTTGTCGTTCTCTCTTTGCCATTTAACGGAAATGAATTTTTCTTCTCTCCAAATCCCGAAGGCCAGTTTTTGAAATATAAGGCGTCTTCTATTCCTGATGATTCCTTGATAATTTATGATGAAAGGATTTATAACTCTCTCGCAGGATGGATATTTAATGATAGATTTTATATTTCTGCAGTAAATTTAAACAAATTTAGGGAGTTTAATGCTCAGTCTAACTTTAGGCAGCCAGTTCCGGTTTATATTGTAGAATGTGTTCCAGACCAATGTGGTTGGGCCACTACTCCCACTCTAACTGATTCTATGGAAACTTTTTTTGATTCTGTTAAAAATCAATCAATTCCATTAGTTCATACTTCTAAAGGGAAATTAAATGCAAGACAACATAGTTTGAAGTATTATAACCCTTTATTTTCTAAAAAAGAATCTTCGGATCAGTTTGTGGTGTATAAAACCACGATGGATATAGATTTAAACTTGGCAAAACAGATGAAAATGCAATATTCTTATTTTCTTTATCCTACAGGTTATGAGAATAAAGAATTGCCTGTGTTTAAGAATTTTATATATGTTCCAGAAGGGAGTTTTGAAATATTGATAAATAAGTTTGCGTGGTTTATGTTTTATTTAGAAATATTAGTTAGCTTCTTAGTGATTCCCTTTTTGATTATAGAGTATTATCTTTATAAATAAGCGGTTAGATTCTATCTTGCGATGGGCTGGGATGAAAAAAAGATAGAATCTTATATTAGTAGTTAAAATGAAAAATTGTTTTAACTATATCATTTGATTTGGTATATTTATCACCTTATCTTGCCGGTTTGTAACCACTATGAAAGACAAACAAAAGAAAAGATTTATTAAGAGTTATGTGACATCCTCCCAGCCCTAAAGGGTTGACGCGAAGCGTCAATTCCTCACTCTTCGTTCGGAACTGGGCGTCCTTTCGTTTTACGCGTGGTGCATCTGTTGATTTTCGACGTAATCATAAGCCCGCTAAAATCACTATTCCCGACGCCATCGCAAAAATACCCTTCGTTCCAAAAATGCCCTCGCGGATAT
>JAHITZ010000022.1 GCA_018817405.1 Nanobdellota archaeon | reverse complement strand
GAAACTGTTAGCTTTCTAGTCGACATACGAGACCCAAAGATAAGAAGCACATCCCCGGTAAGAGGGTTTGCATCCGGACTTTTCATGGTTAAATTCAGGGAGATGAATCCGGCAAGTTTATTCCTCAACTATGGAATCATTGATGACATGAGAAATGCGGAAGTTGATTTAAATCAATGCATGGAAGAAGGAAGAGAAACAAAATGTGAAGCCAGCGTCGACCTAGCCAACTTTGACGGAGAGGAGATAACATATTGGTTTACCCTCACAGATATCGTCGGAAACTCTGATGAATCTGAAGTCAGAGAATTAGAAGTCGATGCAACACCCCCTGCAATTAACGATTTTAGTTCTGAATTAAACGGAAGAGGAATGCAGTTCGTAATAGATATCACAGAAGAAAATTTCCAGATAGTTCAATACAGGGATAATGAAGAAAGAAAACCTAAGTACCGGACACTTTGCTCCAGACTCGACGACGGAATCTGCGATAAAAAGAAGTTCTTCAGTCATGGAGACCATTCAATTGATATTCGTGTTTTAGATAAAGCAGGGAATGAAGCAGTTGTTGAGGGGTTGGATTTTGTGGTTTAAACTGTGTATTTTTTCTTAACCCACAAAGCTGTTATGAAAATGTCAAGAACCCGCGGACTAAAGTCCGGGGCGTGCCTTTGGTTCTTGGCATAATTATTTAGCAGTGGGGCTGGCAAGAAATTGTGCTATTTTAAGTTGTAACAAAATGGAAGTTTCATACAAATAATGACTCTTTTCTTTAAACATAAATTTTTCACCAACTCCCAGTAGCAAGACAAATTTAAATAAAATCTCCCCCAAAAAATTCCATGATAAAAAAAGAGGCTCTGGGCATTACCATCTTTCTCATATTCTTCAGCGCTGCAATGGCCTCAGCAACAGTAGATGTGGCTTATGTCGCATTGACTCCAGATTATATTAAGCAAGAATTTATAGACGTCCTAAATGAACTTTCTTTTAGTTACGATCTTGTGTATAGTAATCAAATAAGTAGTTACGATTTTTCCACAGTTAGATTGATTCTCTTAAATAATGACTACTTCCCGAACTGGTACGAGATTCCGACAAACAACTATCCTGCTGTAATTGCTAATGGGAGAAATATCGTCCAGTGGGGATGGACAAAAAGGGTGACAACAGCCTCCCAAAGCGTGCCAATGCTGATTCATATAAACACATCACATGAACTTGGACAAGGTATGAATGAAATTACTCAAGTATACAATCATGAAGCCCCTGATATTTATTATCTGGACAAGAGAGATGTTTATGACGGCCTTGATATCATCGGTTCTAATATTTATGATAACGAAGACGCGATTATCGCAATAGCAACAGAGGGAACAATTCTAACCAGGTCAGGAAGGCCAGACACTCACATTAACGCAAATTCCTGTTTTTTTGGTGTAACTGAATCAGAATACTGGACAAATGACTCAAAAGAATTGTTTAAGAGATGTATTAATTTTGTAGCTATAACTTGTTTAGATGATAGTTACTGTCCAGACCAGGAAGCAGGAGACCCTTATTGTTTAAATGATGATGCTTACCAGGACATCTTAGATTTTCATTGTGAAAATCCAGGAACAAGTTCTAGTATGTGTGTGGATGATATGGTCACAGTATTAATAGAAGATTGTGATGACACTTTTGAGACTTGCTCTGACGGGGCTTGCGTGGAATTAATAATTGCTTGTTATGATGATGAAGACTGCGGCATTAACTCTTGGTCAGGAGAAGAAACCTGTCAAAATGATGATGTCTTTCGTAATCACACATCTTTCTCATGCGCAAATGCCGGAACATCTAGTTCATACTGCACCAACTCAACAGAATTTTTATTGATAGAGGATTGTTCAGACCATTGCACAGAGGGAAACTGTGTAGAATGCTCGCAGGATGAACATTGCCCGGAAGATTTTTTTTCAGATGATTACTGTTCAGATAATGATGTTTTCCACGATTTTACAGATTATAGCTGTGTAAATTATCAATGTTCTTCAGAAACAATTTCTGAGCTTTCTGAGACCTGCTCGGAAGATGAGATTTGTTCTGATGGCGAATGTAATGAATTAACCTGTTCTTCTAATTCAGATTGCGGAGAAAACGGGTTTTCTGGATTGAGATACTGTGATGACTTCTTTGGTAATGTATATGAAGATTTCATTAGTTACACTTGCCATTCGCCTGGAACACTTGAAAGTTATTGCACAGATTATAGTTTGCCTATTTTAATGGAATATTGTGATACTGTTTGTTTTGAAGGAGAATGCAGGGAAATCGGATGCTTCACAAACCAAGACTGCGACGACTCAAACCCAGAAACCGAAGACATTTGCCATAGCCCTGGCTTGCCAGAATCTTTCTGCACAAACGAGCCAATTGAATGCTTTGTAGACGAAGACTGTGGAACAGACGGTTTTATCGGAGACCCCTTTT
>JAHITZ010000021.1 GCA_018817405.1 Nanobdellota archaeon | reverse complement strand
TAATCAAAATAAATATTTTAAGGTCTTCAAAAATCTTAATAAAACCGAGCAGAATAAAGTTAAAAACCTGCTTGAAAAAGGAACATTCAAATCCTTAGAATTATACCCTGATAATCTCTCTATTGCAATCCATAGTAGTAATGCAACAAGGGTGCCAGAGGAGATACATGACATAGTATATCCTGACTAAAAACCCAAAAAAGCGTCCAATAACCCCAAAACCCATCCAAAATGATAATAAATAAGTTCAGGAGGACATATCAAATAAAGTTTTATCGACTATAAAATAATCTTGGATAGTTTGAAAGTAAAATTGCCTATTAAACCACGTAATTTTTTATAAAAAAGTCCGGGGCGACAACATTTAAAAAGACTTGATGGCTATACAAATCATAAAGAAAAAGCTATTTTACCGTCGGTAAAATTGATTTACAGCAAAATGTTGATTGAGATTATTCTCGCATTATTGCTCGGGATAACAGCAGGCACGTTTACAGGCATTATACCAGGAATCCACATAAATCTTGTTGCAGCTGGGCTCTTGGCTTTGTTGTCTGGGGCTTATTTTACTGGAATTGCTCCGATTGTTCTTGTGGTTTTTGTTGTGGCGATGGCTGTTACGCACACGTTTATTGATTTTATTCCAAGTATTTTTTTAGGTGCTCCTGAAGAGGATTCTTTTCTTGCGGTTTTACCAGGGCATCAGCTTTTGAGGGAAGGCAAGGGATATGAAGCTGTTGTTATGACGTTGTATGGAAGTTTGATGGCGTTGCCTATAATCTTGATTTTTAGTTTTGTTTTTATCTTTTTTTTAGATAATGTTTATGATATTATTAGAGTGTTGCTGCCTTATATTTTGATTTTTGTTTCGTTGTATTTGGTTTTTCGCGAGCAGGAATGGGTTTTAGCAGGGGTTGTTTTTGTTATGGCTGGTTTTCTAGGGCTTTTTTCGTTTGACTTGCCTGTTAAGAATTCCTTATTGCCTTTGCTTACTGGTTTGTTTGGAACTTCTGCTTTGATTGTTAGTTTGAAAACAAGGATTGCAATTCCAAAACAGAAAATCAAACCCTTGAGAAAGATTAAATTGAAATTTAAAGATTCTCTGATATCTGTTTTTGCTGCTGCGGTTTCTGCTCCGTTGTGTTCGTTTTTGCCGGGTTTGGGAGCTGGGCAGGCAGCTGTAATTGGAAGTGAATTGAGCGGGAACCTAGGCAGAGATAGAAGAAGTTTTTTGTTTTTAGTCGGAGCGATAAATACAATTGTGATGGCTCTTTCGTTTGTAACTATTTTTGCCATCGGAAGAACAAGAACCGGGGCTGCTGTTGCTGTTCAGGAAATTCTAGGGGAGATAACTGTTGGGGGTTTGTTTGTTATTTTGGGAACGATAGTTGTAACAGGTTTTTTTGCGTTTTTTCTTGGTTTGCAGTTGGCAAAAGTTTTTTCAGCAAGAATTAATAAAATAAATTACAGAAAATTGTCTATTTTTGTATTGGGGCTTTTATTGATTATTAATTTGGTTTTGTCGAATTGGATTGGATTGATTATTTTATTTACAGCTTCGGCTCTTGGTGTTTTTTGTATTTTAAGTAGGGTTAGAAGGATACAGCTGATGGGTGCTTTGTTACTTCCGACGATTGTTTTTTACTTGTTTGGGTGAATTTTCGAATGTTTTCTTCTTGTAGATATTATCGTGATGATCAAAATCTACAAATAAAATTAAATCACTCGTTTTGTCGTATCGAAAAATTAAAACGAAAGAACCTACCTGAATTCTTTTGTAATCTTTTAAGTCATGCCGCAGGTTTTTGTAATGTTCTATACGGTAAGAGGTTATAACTTCATTTATTTTTTTAATTAGGTTTTCGTAGAGCTTTTTGTTTTTTCTGAATAACTTTGATAAGATTCTATTAAGGTTCTTGCTTGTTTTGTATTTATTCATTTGATTCTATTTTTGCTTCTAATTCTTCAATAGAATCAAACGTTTCACCATATCCTTCTTCTTCAACCTTTTTTAATTTTATAATAAATTCTGGTTTTAACTCTGGTTCAAGGAAAGAATCTTCATAGGTTTGTGCAATTAAGGCGACAGCTTGCGATTTGTTTTTCAGTCTGTGTTGAGCTTTCACTATGTTTAGGATTCTGTCTTCTCTCTCCCCTATATCAATTATGCTTTGAACCATTTTGTTATGTTTTATAATGAATTATAATGTTTATAAATTTTTTGGTTTTGGCTTCTTTGAACTTTGAGGATACAGTTAATGGGCGCGCTTTTAGTTCCGACGATTGTTTTTTACTTCTTTTGTAGTGTCCGCTATTAATGTTACCTTGTGGTTCTAAGTTGTTCATCATTTTTATTTCTTTCTCATCTTTTCTAGGAAAGCCTGATGTGGGGTTCGGAGTTTACCATTGGTCAAACCAGAATGTGGTCGCTTGTAGTTG
>JAHITZ010000020.1 GCA_018817405.1 Nanobdellota archaeon | reverse complement strand
TGGTGGTGGGGTGAGACCTCAAATGGGGGTTTCTCCTCAAGCGGGAGTTATTCCGCCACAAACTCAAACTCCTATGCCTACAATTCCAGGTGCAGTTTCACCTATTGCGGGCAGTGTTTCAGGACAACCTGGTATGGGATTCCCACCTTCACAAATGGGGATTACGGGGGGAACTATAACCCCTGCTGGTGGAAGTTTAACCATAGGACAAACTCCTGAAATTAAAGCAGAACAAGAATTATGGCAAGAAAGTCAGAAAAAACAAATAGCCTTTTCAGAAAAGATTAAAGAAAGCAAAGTTGTTTCTAAATATAACTTTGACCTCGTTGCGGGAAACCTTAGAGATTATGCTGAAATTTTAGCTGATTCTTATAAGGAGGGTGGTTCAGGGGATATTTATAAAGCAACACTTTCGAGTGCGGTAGAAAAAGGGATTATTCCATCTTCTATGTCTTTGGCTTCTAAGTTCCCAAGAACTTCTGCCTTAAAGGGTAAGATGTTTGAGGTTGTTGGTAAAGCCTTCCCAATGATTACACAACAAATAGGCAAGGAAGGTTCTGTAAGACTGATACAATCTATATTTGAGAGGTTTGAAAGTACTATTCCACAAAAGAACACTCCCCCTGCGAATTCACCTGAGATGATGAAAACTACGGTTCAATCGTTTTATAGGGTTCAAAGGGCTTTTGATGTGATTGATTTAAATAATTATGATTTAAAATCAAAACAAGGTCTTAATAGTTTAATTGAAGATACGGCTAAGCAAGCAAAATCTATAAAGATTATGGGGGAAGAAAAAGAAGCGTTAGATTCTTTAATGAATTCTGTTGTTGAACCATTAAATGATTATTTATCAACAAAAAAATATACCAAAACAGGTGTTAATAAAAAAGGGCAACGAGTCGGTATGTTATCTGATGGAACAGTAGAGGTAATCAATGGCGAAAAATAATGATATAGTTTGGGATGACGATGTAGTTTGGGATAAACAAGAATCTCCCAATAAACAGTTTCTCCCTGGTTATGAAAAGACTGAACAAAGAATAGCAAGTCGAGACCCACGGGAATCGATGGATGCTTTTCTACAAACTGCGGGGAAACATCCTATTCGTTCAGCAATGGCTGCCGCTATGCCTGGTTCTATGTCTCCTTTAATGTTGCAAGGTATGGGGATGATTCATCCTCGGGTTGAAGCAGCAGTTGCGAATCCTGCCTTGGCTATTCAGGCAGGTCAACCAGGTAAAATACTTCCAGGTATCGCTCAGGGGATTGGTGGTCAAAGAATGGGACAACTTGGTGATGTAATGCGTAATGTAATGTCAGAAAAAATACCAGGGTGGGCTTCTGAAGTTTTATCTGGTACTACTGGTATAGCGGGAATGATGGGAGTCTATAAAGCAATGTCTGGATTAAAAGAGGTTGGGAAAAAGTTGCCTCGTTTAATGACAGATAAGTGGAGAGTTCAACAAGCCTCTCAGACAAAGCGAGCAGTAGATGAAACAATAACTGGTATGCGGAAACAATATGATAAAATTTATACTCCCGTTCAAGATACTCCTGTTAAGGTTAATAAAGTTAAGGATGTATTTGATAAATTACCAAAATCAATTAAGAAAGAAATTCCTAAAGAAATACAAGAACTTGATACCGTTGGTAAAGTAAAACAAGCAAGGGATTTTATTACAAAACAAATCAACGAAGGTTCTTTTATTAAAGCTCAACAAGCTAAGGGAGTAAATATAAATCAAGGACACTTGATGGAAGTTTCAAAAAGACTTAAACAGGTAATTTTAGATAGTGTAGATGACACTACAAAAAAAGCAATTGAAATACTTGACCCACAATATCAAGAAGTAGTTAAAAAGGGTTTTAAAATTAGCAAGACGGTTTGGGATTATCAAAGTAATTCATATAAGACAAGTGGAATAATAAATGTTTATAAAAATTCAAATCAATCTGGTGCGAGACAGATGTTTACTGATTTCTCAAAGTATTCTAAAGACTTAAAACAAGTTATAAAAAATATGGGCAAATTCTCTTCCAGACAAAGTGCTAAAAGCACTGCTCGCTATCTTGCTCCCTACGCAGCCTTAACAGCTGGATTGGGATTTGGTGGATATTATGCTGGAAAAGGTTTGGGGAAAATGATACCTGGAGGTGAAAACTAAATGTCTGAAGGTATGATACATAACGCAATAACCAACTTAGAGACCAAGTATGTTCCACAAAAGACCGCCTCTGATATTTATGTTCCACAGGAAGCATACCGTTCCTTATATGACCTACTTGATATTTGGGGCGAGAACAGAGATGATAATGAAGTCCAATCACAAACCAAATACATATTTGATAAACTTTCTGAGACCAAGCAGGATATTAAACAGCAATT
>JAHITZ010000019.1 GCA_018817405.1 Nanobdellota archaeon | reverse complement strand
TCAAGCGTTGTTGCATCTGGGCAAATATAAACAGCAGAGTCATGATTATTTGGCAAAAACAATGTATGATTGCTTGCAATTCCAGAAACCGAACTCACATCAACAACTACTTTTGTTGCAGAATGATTTATTGTCAGATTTGATAAGTCAACATTAGAGCTTGAGAATAAGCCATGAAGTTGTAATCTCTTTCCATAAGTTGAGTGAGTGAAATTAATGAATTGGTTAGAGGTATATGTCGTTCCGTTAGTAATTGTTGCATTGATTGAGCCGTTTATTTGATAATTGCCAATTAAATCAGATGAAAGATAGATTTCATGATATACATCAACCTCAAATGTCACGTTCCCTGTATAATTATTATTTCCAGAAGTATCATTACAATAAGCATTCATTGTATATGAGTTATCAGCAATTGAGGAATTTGTGTGATTGAAGTCCCTGTTGCCGTTGTTTGTCATTGTGACGTTGTTCACACCGCTGTCTAAACTGTATTCGCAGTAACCGTCTTCATCCAAAGTTATGTTAAAGTCAATTGATGATGTGTTATAAGTCGTACTTGCCGGGAGGTTTATTGTGGTGAGGGGGGGAGCATTTCCTTCTACTTCAAGAGAGATATAATCTGTATAGAGGGAATTGTGCGGTTCGGGAGATGTCTTTTCTATAGCATTAGTTCCAAGAGAATTATCTTTTAATTGTTTTTCACTTGTTAATTGCCCAACACTCCCGGTAATACTTCCCAATACCAATAATATAACAATAAAAATAAATTCCAAAACAAAAATCCATTTTTCATTTTTCTTAACAACAAATAAATATCCCATTAAAGCAAATGGGATAGATACATACATCAAATATTTCACAGGAAAAAAGATAGGCACGAGAATAAATGAAAGAGCTATCAAAAATCCGATAATTCTCTTGCCTCTTCGCAACCCAAAAACAGTAGGAATGGTTTTGATTCCTTCCTGTTTGTCCCCCCAATAATCTTTAATATCTTTGAGTGTAGTAGAAATAGTATAAATAATCAAAATTAAAACCAATAAGTTCTTCGGAAATTCTATTAACGAATCAGCTCTGGATATAATCGCAAAACCAGCCATAACTGCCGCCAAACTACACAAGGCAATTATGATATTTGGAATGATAAAGAACCTTTTTAATCTAAATGGAGGAGCAGAATAGATAAAGCCATATAAGATATTAAATAACAGAACAAATGAAAAGACATAATAACTCGCAAGCAAAGAAAAACCAATGGACAATAAAAAGAAAATAAATGTCAAAAATTTATTGATTCTTAAAGATATAATCCCACTTACAAGAGGCCTATTTTTATTAGAAACCTTATCAATTTTATAATCGAACATATCATTTAAAAAAACTGCAAATAACCAACCAAAGAATACTGCAAATATAGTAAAAACTAAGCTTATCAATATTTTTGTGGTAATTAAATAATTCCCTAATACAAAAAAGCCGATAGCTAAACCTAATACAACAAGTGCAGAGTAGTGTATAGTCCTAAATGGTCTTATGTTTTTTATTATTGCATTAAAATAATCTCTTAATTTAATTTTTATTTGAGTTTCATAAATTTTAACTTTAGTTTTTCTAAATCCGCGATGTTTCCTTCGTTCTAAACAATAAAAAATAAACCAAAAAAACAAGCTCATCAGAATCAAGATACCATGTATAGGTATCATAGAAATATAAACGTCCTGTATATCTAAACCAAGAAGAGGTATAAAGGCAGGAGTTATGAAAAAGAAGAAAATTAAAGAATATACTATCAAAGGAGTTAAAACTGCCTTAATTTTTGACTTGGTTTTCATCAACACATATAACATTGAAAAAAAACATGCAAGAATAATCTCAACTTTTATTCCAATTGTTGCAGGACCGCCAATATGCAAAATATCCATAAAACTAAAGAATTGATAGGAGACATTATGAATACCGGGAAGTATATATGTCATATTAAGTCCTTTACCTGTAGAAAGGATGAAATCAATAATAGGGGGTAGTAGAGTAATCCACCAAAAGAAAATAACATTTTTAGCAACTTTAGAAATATTTTCTTTTGTTAAAATAGTTAAAAAAAGTGTTAAAGAAATAAAAATAGGAACCCAAAACAAAAAGTATTCAATCCGCATAAAAACCGGATACACAAAATCTGACCATACCATATAATTCTCAATAAAATCCCTAATAAACATAATAGAAAAAATAGAAACCAACCACAAACTCCAGTGGATTTTTATATTCTCAATATTTCTTACTTTTCGTTTCAAGAATTGTACAAATTTTCCTAATGGTTTTGCTCCAAGAATCAACACTAACATTACAGAAAGAACTATAAACAACAAAACAAACAATATAACTTGTTCTAATTCAAACTCCTTTGTTCCATCATCATTTTCTTCACTTACAAGAGTTACACTTGGGTTTGAATCTCTATTTCGATAATGCTTAATGTAATAACCTTCAGCCCCAAACTCTAATTTCTCAAATCCATCAGGAACTTCAAACTCAAGATAATGCACAGCACCCTCATTCATAACCAAGTACTCATCATCGCTTTCTCTCAGCAAATTAATATCAGCATCACTAATAGAACCTAACTCAATAATCTCACTTTCGTCAACCCTCAAATAAACTCTATCCAAATAAGTTGTTTCATCTAATTCTTCTGTTATTTTTAGTTTAACCTTACTATCAACAATTTCTGTTCCACCAATATCAACAAAACTCGTATATTCCTTTTCCTTTGATGTTGCTCTTGGAATGAAGTCCGAAAGATACTGGTAATCGGCTCCATCAAAGATATAAATATACGGGGAGGCACTAACATTCCAAAAAATACCTTCTTCATATACATCTTTGGCATCCTGGTTCACATTTGCAATTCTTAACGTTTCCCAATCAGTACCATTATAACATTTCCAATATGTGGCAATAGAGTCAAATCGACTATCTGATTCCGCCATTAACTGCAAAGGCGCTTGATTCCAACAGGCAGAAGAAACTGTAAGATTTGCCATACCATCTCCATCTTTTACTTGCCAAAGAGTACCAAAAAAGGTATTTCCTGGCTTGGTATAGTTTAAATAGAGATAACCGAAATATCCCATTTCACAACCGAATCTTCCCGAGGCCCCCCCGCCCCCACTAGTCCCCCAATCACCGTCATACGCAATTGTACAAATAGGACACCACTGGCCAATACAAACAGTGGCGTTGGCGTCTTCCTGATAGAAAAAACTATACTCTCCTCCAACCCCAACATACTTCCTACTACTAACCAAAACAGCAACCTGTCCAGTACTAGAATTAACAAAATCACTCGCCCCAGAAGTAATAACTTCACTTATACTCAAATCAGCCGCAGAAGTAAAATCAGTTGAATTAACCAAATACCACGCCCCTGCTGTCCAATTCCAAAAACTAATATTTGTATAATAACCCGCTTCTGTCTCTCCATAACCTTCCCATGTAAGATTTAATTTTGTAACTTCCCCAACAATACTAATATCATCACTTATATTAAAAATAAACACTTGGGAGTCATATTCCCCATCAGCTGTCGCTTTAGAAGTTATAAACCGGCTATCATCACTAAGATTCATCTTAGCATAATTTGTTACATTAGCTTCATTATCATAATCAAAAGGATTTGATGGAATACCAAGTTTTTCATAGGCATGATTGGTGACATTTGATTCAGTAAAATTATATTCATAACTTGGATCCACAATATGCTCAAACTCCACACTGCCATTGACAACCCTTAAATCAAAAGTATCCTGGGTATAGCCCTCGGAATTGCCAGACCAGAAGGCTCTTGGAGGTTTAGGAATATCTAAATCCTTTTCGTTAATTATTAAATCAGTTATTAAATCAGAATTGGAGGCGCTCGGGCCGGGACTCTCGCCATTTCTGGTATCGAACCCGGAAGCCTGTGGAGGCCACTGCTTTTCAGGCAGTTGCTCTTTCCAATGAGCGACCCGAGCACTTTCTCCATCTCTAACCACAAAGTTTATATAGTTAGTATGAGTATAATTATCATAATCTGTGGAGGTAAGCTCTTTCCTTTGAGGGACTTGTTTTATTCCCTCATTATTTATTATTTCATTATCGGTAAAGAGATTTATATACTTATTCCTCCAATTTACATCATCGTCCGTCAAGACACTATGCATTACCGACAATGCTTTCGAGGCTATATCAAAAGCCTTTTTTCCTTTTTTATTATCAATTAATTTCGTATTACTGCTCAAAAGTTTTAAATACTTCTGCTTATTATAATTGTCATAATCCTGTGTCAATTGATTGGGTTCAACCACTCTGTTCGAACCCCCTTTTATTTTTTCTCCATTAATTAAATGCCCATCCTTAAAGTTTACTTCTTCTTCAACTTCAGAACCAAAATATTTAAATACGTCCTTTGGAGACAAGTAATATACGTAATTACTTTGGAAATCTAAAATGGGAACTATAACATTATCCTTGCCTGATAAGTTAAGGCTTAGAATGGACAAAACCGACTGGATTAACTGGTCTTCTGTAGCAAGGCAGGCATTTATTGAAAGATTAGAAGATATTGAAGAATTACAATTAAGAAAAAGAGTGCGCGAAATATCTGAAATAGCTGAAGATGATGATAGGGAAGTCAAGGAATCTGTTGTTAAAGAAGTTGTAGAATCCATAGAGTCTGCATCCAAAGAACTCGGCTCTGGCAAGAAAAATCCTATGACATTAGTTGAGTTAGATAACTTAATGGAATTAAGATGACTTTCAAATTCATTCTTACCACTGCCTTGAGCAATCAGCTTGACAAGCTCACTAGAAAAGACAAAGTTCTCGCCCTTGCTGTCAGAAAGAAAATTACTCAAATCATTAACAGCGATAGAGTTTTCCTTGAGCATTTCAAAAATCTCAGGGGAAATCTCAAAGACTATAAGAGAGTTCATGTCAAAAGTTTTGTTTTGTTCTTTAAACTCGAAGGAGATACTATCATCTTCGACAAACTCAGACATTACGATGAAGCTTACTAATGAATCATCTTTCTCGCTATCCCGCCTCACTAAAACAATATCATTCTCAACATCAACACCATAGACTTTGCCAGAATAAGAAACTTTTCCTATGCTTTTTACTTTGACTTCATTACCTTCAAAATCCAAAAAGTAAATTTCCTTGTTTTCATTAATTAATTCATATGCCCTAATGATTGGGATTAATCTAAATTTGTCATATTCGCTAACAACTTTAGCATAAACCTTATGCCTTTCATTCACAACTAATTTAGAACCATCTTCTAACTCAATCTCAAACATCTCTCCATCATGATCAAATACCTGTTTATCTTTTGGAGTTTCCCACTCTAATTCCCCTGTCTCAGAATTTAAAGTAGCAACCTTTTCATCTCCCAATTCATAAAAGTACCTCCATCCTTCCTCTGTTAAAATCTCAGTCTCATTATCATAACACTCTCCCAACCCAGTCAAATAAACCTTATTATATTCATTATCTGTCAAATTACTAAACTCAGCGATTAACCTTGTTCCATCTTTTTCGTAGACTTCGATTTTTGGTGTTCCTGAAATTGTTCGCGGGTATAATGTAATGTCTCTTGTGTTGTCGAGGGGAATTTCAAAAGTAACTCTTACATAATCCCCGTCAGGGATTGTTTCAGACCAGTTTCCATCTAATTCCTTAACTTCTTCGTAGATGTCTGAGATGAAATCTCTATCAGAATCTAAATGCTCTGCACTTATTATTTTTATGATTAGGTCATAAGTTTGATTTGATAAATGCGGAACAATCCATTCAATGTAATCAATGAAGCCGTCATTGTCAAGGTCGTAGGCATTGTAATCAAATTCAATTTTTATTTTTTCATTCGGGTTGGTTGTTGTTTTTTTGTCTTTTTCTGATATTGCAAAGCCTGTTAGGAATGAGCCTGTTACTTCTTCAATTGAGCTGTTTGTTTCCTGTGTTTGGTTTGTTTCTGGGATTGTTTCATTGATTGTGTTGTTGTCTGCTTGAGGAACTTCGATTGTTGTTTCTTGTTGTTCTTCAGAAATATTTTCTTCAGATTCTTCAGGATGAGGAGAAGGTTGTTCTTTTTCCTTAATTTTTTCAACTTTTTCTTTTTTTGTTTCGTTGATGTAGCCAAGAGCAACAGCATCTTCATAATCAGCATACCAATATAATTTTAATTTGGCGGAGTTTAGGGGAACTTTTTTGTCAATTGAGGTGTAGGCTAGGATGTTTGTGTAGTTTAGTTCGTCTGGGCCAGAGATAGTGATTCTTTTACCGTTAGAAATGTTTTGCTCTGTTGATGTTGGAGCTTGTGTATAATACTCGACTGCAATTTCTGTTTCTTGTGTTTGAGATGCTATGCTTTTTATGTCAATTATTTTGCTATCAGATGTTTCAGTAATTTCTTCTTGTAGTTCATCTTCTTGAATGACATTGCCTGTTATTGTGAAACTGCTTAACCACTTGAATAACCTTGTGATGAGACCTTTACTATTTCTTATATCCCTTACAACATTTCCGGTAATTGTTCCAGAAAGCAAATCTTCCCTGTCCGAATTTTCAATTGTGTCTTCATATTCTTCAAGTTCTGATAATGCCTGCTGTATTTCTTCCCCTGTTTTAATGGAGATGTTTTCTGAATCTTTTGGTAGTTCAATAGTGAATTTTTCGATTTCAGTTATGTTCTCAATGTCTATTGTTTTAATCCATTTTACAGGGCGGTGGATTATTGCCTTGTATTGTTTTGTTGTGATATTTGCAGAGATGTTTGTTGTTGGGAGAAAGATGGACTCGTTTATAGAGTCAGATATTGTTATGTTAAAGAAGTTTGTTTCTAGTGTGCCGAGAAGGTTTGATGCAATGATTTTGCTTGTTCTTGTTCCTGTGAAGTTTTCTTCTGGACTGATTCTGATTGTGTGGTCAAAGGCAGTGAAGGAAAGGTTTGGTGTTTGTAGCAGATAGTAATCTTCTGCATTTTCTATGTAATCAGAGATATGTATATCGATGTAAGTGTCTGTTTTTATTATCATGTCTGGAATTTCTGCAATCAGAACTGGAGGGGAGTCAATGGTTTTTTCAGCCACTGTTATGTTGAAGAAATTGCCTCCGACATTTCCGAATTCGTTTGTTACTACAATCCTGCTTGTTCTTGTTCCTGTGAAGTTTTCTTCTGGACTGATTCTGATTGTGTGGTCAAAGGCAGTGAAGGAAAGGTTTGGTGTTTGTAGCAGATAGTAATCTTCTGCATTTTCAAAATATTCTGAAATATGGATATCGTAGAAGGAGTTTTTTTCAATTATGATGTTTGGAATGTTTTTTATTAGACTTGGGAGGGTTGTTATTTTTTCTGTGATATTTTCTTCTGGAATTTCTGTGATGTTTTCAGGAACCTCTCCTTCTGGAATTTCTTTTTCTACTGAGATTTCATATTTTAGTTTGTTGAGTGTTAGTTCTGCATTTATTATTTCAATTTTTAATGTGTATGATGATTTGATTAGATTGAACTGAGATAAGTCGCAGGTCTGGTCACAAAAGTCTGAAAATGTCTTTACATCTTTTTCTTTTGGTTTGTCTGTTTTATCATCATCTTTTGGTTTTTCTTGTTTGGTTTCATTTTTTGGTTTTTTATCTTCATCAGTTTCTGTAACATTTTCAGGAGTTTCTTCTTCGTCTGGTTGAGAGGGTTGGGAAGGTTCTTCACTTGGTTCTTCAGGTTCTTCCTCTGGAGGTTCTTCTGGCTGTTCATCTTCTCCACTGGTTTCTTCAGATTCTTCTTCGTCACTTGTTTGTTCAGTATCACTTTCATCACTAGAATCTCCGGTATCACTATCACTACTTTCGTCAGAACTGCCTTCATCACTTTCAGAACTTCCACTATCTTCACTGCTGTCATCATAACTATCTTCAGAGTCTGAACTTGAGTCATCTCCTTCTTCTGCTGCAAGACCTGTTATTGTGCTTCCTGTTATTGTTTTGGTCTTTGATTCTAAATTGTCAGAGTCAAGGATGAGAAAGTCGTCTAGGTATATTTTTACATTTCCTTTTCCTTTAATTTCTCCAGAGAGTTTTGCCCAGTTTAATGTTCCTTGGTAGGGGAGTTCAAAAATATGGGTTGAGCTTTTGTTTAGAATAATGTCTAATTCTTCTGTGTGGACTTCATCTACAACCTGGATAGTAAGGCCTGTTATTGCTATTTGGGAGATGAAACCAAACAAGAAGTAGATTAAGACAGATAGACCGAGAACTATAGGGAGAGAGAGAAGGGAGAGCTTTTTTATCTTGGTTTTTTTGGCTTGTTGGTTAAGGGTTGTTAAACTGCCTTGGCCTTTTTTGATGTAAGAATCATAGTAGTCAACCCATTGTTGAGGGGTTTTTTCTCCGAATTTGTTTTTTATGGACTGTTGGTATTCTTGGTAATTTATTTCTCTGTTAGAGAACCTTGCTGTTAACTTTTGGACAGTGTCTTCAACTTCTTTTTTATATTTTTTAGCTATGTTTATTCTTTCTACAAGGCTTTGTTTGTTTTCTTCAAGTTTTGGTGTTTTAGTCAGATTTTTGATTTGTTTTTCATACCATTCTATTTGTGTGTTGTAAGTTTTGAGCTGGATGTTGTAGTGGTTTATCCATTGTTCTGGAGATTTGTCTTTGAAGAGTTTTTTGTATTTTCTTTGATATTCGTAGAAGTTGATTTCACCGATGTTATACTCTAAAACTAATTTTTGTGCAGTTCTTTTTATGACTTGCTTTTGCAGTTCGCATTCTTCTGTCTTCTTTATTATCTCTTTTCTCTTTTCTTCCAGGTTTTTTATGTTATATTGCATTTTTATTTTTTAAAAAGAAAAAAGAAGGGGCTGCTTGTGGAAACACAACTTCCTAGGGTGTGCTGCAGTCCCTTCAAAAAAACATTACTTTGCGAGAAAGAAAATGGAGCAATTGCCTCTGTGGAAACACAACTTCCTAGGGTGTGTTGAGGCAATGCTCCGGAAAAAATATAACAAAAAACATTGGAAATAAGACTAAGAGGAATTGCTAATACTACTCGTACTGAACTATTTATTCCAGCTTCCACAAACACACCCTAGGTACTTATTATGTGTGTATTTTACTTTATAAAACCTTGTATTTTAAGTACATTTAATACTTAGTATGTATGATAAAGGTTGCGGGGAAAAAGAAGATTTTGGGATGGAAATTTTTGGTTAAGTTTAGAACCAGCTAATTTGATTTTTCTTTGTATTTTCAAACTTTTCATGCAGGAGGTCTACGTTGTTTTCGTTGACAAAATCGTGATGTCTAAAGCCGCCGCCGAAAGATTTCGGGATGTGCATAAGTTCGTGGATTATTGTTTTGTCCTGGTCTTGCTTGGACATTTTGTCAAAACGTTCTAGGAATTCAATGGCGTAGAACGCTTTTGTCTGCATTGCTCTTTGCATTAATTTGCCGAGAGCATGACATCTTGCTATAGTTCCTCTTGAACTTGAGCCGTAACTGCGAAGACATTGGACTCTTTCTATGTTGACGTGCGAGAGGTTTAGGATTTTAATTATTTCAGCCATGCGGGCTTGCAGGTCTGGGGCTGGTTCGTATTTTAATTTTCCAGATTTGTTTTTGCCGTGCATTTTATGGAGAGAGGGTGTGGGTTTTTAAGAATTATGCTAAAATTTCTACAACTTTATTTTGTGATAACAGTGTTTTAATTCTAATTTTTTTAGGAGGGATAGAGAACTCTTTTGATAGGAGTTTTATTAATTCTAAGTTAGCTTTGCCTTTTTCAGGAGGAGATTTGAGGTATGCGAGATATTTGTTGTTTGCTATTTTTTCTAGACGGGGGTTGTTTGAGTGTAGCTTGACTTTGATTTGGAGAATCATGTTAGCCTTTTTTCAATTCAATGCCCTTGTAGTCGAAGTCAAATGGGAGGACTCTGAGTTTTGGGAAGTCTCCATTGAGTTTGTTGATTTTTCTTATTAGGCTTTGTTTTTTTTCTGGTTTTGTGTAAAACAACATGCAGCCTCCTCCGCCAGCACCTGTTGCACGAGCTGACAGATAACAACCAGAGCAGACTTCTTGAAGTTTTTTCATTGCAGGTGATTCCATTGAACTGTGAAGGTGTTTTTGCAGTTCCCAGGTTTGGTGTATTAGAGAGGCCATCTTTTTTTCATTTCCAATGTATTTTACCATTTTTCTTGCAAGTGTTCTCATTTTGTCTATTTGTGGTATGAACCTGATGTATCTTTTTCCTTCGAAAACTCGTTCGTGGACGTTTGCAGATATGTGGCCTTCGCCCGTAAAGACCAGGACAAGGCGGTCGTACAGATGCCAGACGTCATTTTTTGGTATTCTTGTTCTGTGAATTGAACCGTCTTTTCTGAATTCCCAGTAGTTGACACCACCGTAGATCGAGGCTGCCTGGTCTTGGAAACCTGCGCGTTGGCCGACGATTGCGTTTTCAAAAACATGGACTCGTTTGATTAATTCTGTCTTGTTTTTTATTAGCAAAGGATTGGCTGCAACTAAATAGACGGCACGTAATGCTCCTGATGTGCCTAAGCCAGAATGGCCAGGGGCATTTTCTAGCGAACTTGTTAGTTTTCCGTGTTTTAATGTTGCAGAAACTCTTAGGTTGATTGCTGCGTTTAAAACAGCGCCGCCGAATTCTTTTCTAAACGGGTCTGCGTCAGACCAGCCAGCTGAGATATCAATTCTAACTGGGGCTGTTACTTTTATCATTTTTACCTCTTTTTGATTTATCTAAATTAGTGAAAATGAGTTTTTATATTTTTGTTAAATGCTCGCCCCCAGTGATAATATTATCAAATGGTTTTTGGGTATTAATTCTGGTAAAGGAGTCATTATTAATCTAAATCTGATAAATGATGAAGAAATAGATATGGTTCGGATTGCTGTTGATAAGTATTATACCAAATTATTTTTGGCAGGTTATTATTAGAGATGGAATGGTTTTCAGCTAAATTGATTAAGATTTTATCATTTCCAGCTGTTTCTTCTTCCTACTCCCGAGATAAAGAATTATTGTGACAACTACAATGGCGATTAGGATGATTAGGATTAATATTAAGAGAAATGTGTTTCCAGGGCCGAACACTGGCGAGAGGCCGAAGTCGCCGACTGTGAAAACCTGGCTTCCTGTTGCTGCTGAAATGCCCTGCCGAGGGTATGTTGCTTTGGCGTAGAAAATATAATCTCCTACTTTTGTGTCTATTGGAACTTTTAGTTTTCCTATTACTTGGAGTTTGTAGTTTTCAATTGCATAGCTTCCTTCCTGGAATGTTAATATATTGCCTTCAAAATCTTTTAATGCATAATGGAGAAGCACGTCAATGTTTTTCAGGTCGCCGAAGTTTTCTATTTGAATTGTGGCAATGGTGGTTTCCCCTGGAGAGTACTGGTTTTTTTCCAAATTAACAGTTACGTCAAACAGCGGTTCTTTTTCCTGAATTTCAATGATTGTGTTTATTGTTTTTGTTGTGCCGCCTCCTTTGATGGTTATTTTTCCGATATAGGTTTCAGGAGTTTCGTTTTCTCGTGCAAAGAAGTCTATGTCCAGATTTGTGGATTCTCCGGGTAGGAGGGTGATTGGAGGGTCTGGGAGGTATCCAGCTATAAATTTGTTTAAGTCGTCGGAACCGCTAATGCTTGATATTTCAATAGGGGTGGTTAGTTTGTTAGTTAGGGTTACTGTTTCTCTTTTTGTTTCACCTTGTTTTAGAATTATTCTTATCATGTTTGGGGAGATGTCAAATTCATTTGCCTGACCACCGCCTCCGCCTCCGCTTCCTCCGCCTGTGTTGTCGCCTGGTGTTGGGACTGCGCTAGTGTTATAGTAAGTGTATATTTCTGATTCGTTTGCATAAATCTCTAATGTGTATCTTAGCGAAACAGAGTCACTGAAAGTTACGTTGAACAATTCTCCTGAACCGCTGACTCCTGTTCTTGTTGAGTCAAGGCGCGAACCGTAGACGCTTAGGACGTTGTTTTTTTCGTTGTAGCCATAGGTTGCTTCGCTTGTTGGGCCGAGGAAGTTGGAGTGTGTGACAGAATTGATTGTGCCAGAGTAATCCAGATTGATTTCATAGGCATAAAGGTCTGTTGTTTGAGTTATTGATGCAGTTCTTGATGTGCCGCTGCCGGAAAGGGTTGTGGTGAACGCACTTGCATTTGAGAGGAAGAGGATGAGGGCGAGGAAGATGAGTATATTCTTTTTTTGCATGTCATTGTTAAGAAGGAAGGGAATATAAAGGTTTTTGTGGTGGGAGGTTAATTAAGAGGAAAGGATGTTGAGGAAAGTTAAGAGGGGAAAGGGAAATAGGGATACTGAATCAATCGAAAGTTTTAAGTATGCTATTAACAATAAGTTAATAGTTGTTAACAAAATGGTAATAAGTCATAATTTATCAAAGAAGATAATGTTAATTTTATTAAAAGATTTTTGTAGCGAGCACACTGTTACATCTCTAGCAAAAAGACTGAGTGTAAGCAGAGTTGGTATATGGAAAGCACTTAGGAAACTGGAATCAGAAGAATTAATTATTCTTGAACAAATTGGAAACGGAAGAACAAGTGTTTATAGAATTAGGTTGAACTGGAAAAACGTTTTAACAGAAAGAGAACTTTCACTCTATCTCACACAAGAAGCGTTAAGGCAAAAACGATGGCGGTGGGACTTCTGTGAGTTAGAGAGGAATATTGATTTTACTCTTTTGTTTGGGAGTATTTTGACACTACCAAAGAAAGCAAATGACATTGATATGATTAACGTGGTCTCGAATAAAAAAGGATTTGCAAAGATAGATGGAATTATAAAGAAAAAGCAAGTAACTCAACTAAACAAAATTCATGACATTAATCTCACGCTAAGAGAGTTTAGGGATGAATTGTCAAAGCCAAACAAAGCATTTGTAGATGCTGTAAAAACAGGGGTTGTATTATTTGGCCAGGAAAAATTTGTTAAGTTCATAAAGGCGATGCAAAAATGATAACAGAAGAAAATGTAAAAGACTGTTTTGCAAGTGCTGTGAAAGATGAAGAAAAAGGAAAGAAGCATAAAGGTCTTCTCTTCACAAAGCCAAATGTTGAAGAGAGTAAGAGCTACATAGCAAAAGCAAAGGAAAATCTGGGGTTTTGTGAAATATACAAACAAATGGGAGCAGATTATAAAATTCCTGAAGAATGGTTTTACGCACTTTATTATTGTGCATTAGCTATTCTGGCTAAATTTGGAGTAGAGAGCAGAAGTCAACGTTGTACTGCTTTATTTCTTAGACATGTAAGAGAGAAAGGCATTATTGAATATGATAGAGAGTTCATTGATAGAATCACGGTTCACAAAGAAAAGGAGAAAGAGTCTGATGTAGACGAGCGAGAGAAAGCACGATATGGTTCTTGGATGAAAAGCGAGGAAGTAAGGCAAAAATACGACCAGATGATGAATCTTTGTAGAAAAGCAATTGCTCAATGTGAAGAAATTGTCTTTTCTGATAAACCTATAAAAGTGCCAGAAGAATTGCTTAAACTGGAATAACTGATTTTGGGTTTTTGTGGTTGTGGAGTTTTAATTATGGGGAAAGGATGTTGAGGAAAGTTAAGAGGGGAGTTTTAATTTGGAGAAGGGTTAGGGGGTTGAAGATTTTTGATGAGGGAGGGTTATGGGATTGGTAGCATTAAGGTCATGGCCAGCTGATAAATGCTCTGTTTGGTGCATTCATTAATCGAGCTTGTTGAGGGACTATTGTGAATGGTTCGTTGATTACTGTAACAGTTCCTTCATCTGTTGTGAAACCCACGCCCGGATCTATACCAAATGCAACATCATTTGTGTCAAAATAATTTTGACCTATGGGAGCATTCGTATTGATAGTAAACCAGTAGCTTCCTATAATTCCAGTTATACCCAGGGGGCCGTAGTCAAAACCATGATTCATAACATCCGTTGCTCTCACATTATCTGTAAGTTCTTCTCCATTAACACTGGAATCCACCCTATTCCAGCCATCCATCATTTCAAAACCCCAAAAGAAATCACTTTCATCAGTCGGTATTTCTGCTCTTGTAACCGTTAAATAAGAATGAACAACAACATCCCACTCAGCACTAATAATTTCGTTTCCAGGCTCTGGATGTTGCGTGCTATCTGCATAAACATCCATTCTGTATTCTGTAATTCCATCAGCAATCCAGACGGATTGTGCAGGAACTGTTCTAATTATTATATTAGCGGATACATTACTAACTCCTACAAGTAAGAAAATTATTCCAAACATTAATATCAGGCTTTTGTTTTGCATATAATTAGGCATTTTTGAAGTTATTTAAAGTTTTCTATTTTGAATTTTATCTTGTTTCGTACTCGAATCCTACTCTAGCAAGTTCTACGACATTAATTTTGCCATCACAATTAATGTCGTAATTTTCGTCAAAATCTAGTTCTTCGGTAACATCATTGTAACTGGCTAATATAGATAGAACATCTCTCAAGAAGTCTATCCTCCCATCACCACTCACATCAGCATCTCTTGGACAAGTATCCAAATCCTTATCATAAATCAATCTGCCAGGAGTCCCATACAACGAACTAGCAGAACCTCCTCCTCCTAGATTTGGCGAAGAAGTTCCAAGAGTGAAATTCCTAATCAGGCCGTGGAAGTTTATCTGTAGTGTGCCTCCGGTGCCGCCGGTTATTGATGATGCTGTGCTGTATCCTCCGATGCCGATGAGGTCTGCGTTTGTTGTGTTGAAGAGGTCAGGAACTGAGATGTTTAGTGTTCCGCCGTGTCCTCCGGAACTGCCGCTTCCAATTGTTGTTGCGTTCTTTCCTGCAAAGTTTATTTCTCCGTTTGATAAGAAAGTTAATCTTGAACGGGTTGTATTTGTAGTTATGTTTATTGAGAGGTTTCTTCCGTTTTTGTTTGAATCATATAATGTGTAAACTATTGCGTTTATTGTAAGAGATGAGAACTCGCATAAGTTGTTGGTGCACAAACCAGAGTGCAGGGAGCAGTTGTTGTTGATTGTGCAGGATGAGCCTTGCGTGCAGGTTGATAAGTCGAGGCAGGAGGAGATTAATTTTAATGTTCTGTCTGATGTTGAGGCGCTGTTGCCGGCGGTGTCGTTGACTGTTGCGCTGTAAGTATATGTGTCTTCAGCCAGGTTTGTAAAATTCATTGCTGTTTCAGCTGTGAATTTTGTTGAGTTTACTAAAGTAGATGAACTGTCAAACAAATTGAACACTAAAGAGTTCATGTCATCGGCGTTTGTTAAGGCAATATTAATATACACATTTCCTGTGTCTGAAATCTCGCCGTTGTTTTCTGTTCCAGCGGCAAATGCAATTGCAGGAGGAGTTGCGTCAATTGCAAGTGTTTGTTGTGGGGTTTGGTTGCAATTTCCAGCTTTGTCACAGCTATGGCCTGTGAATGTGTGTGAGCCATCAGTTAAGGAGGTGAAGTTATGTTCATACTGATTTGCAGACGCATTGTATAAAGATAGGATTTCTGCTGCGGTTAATGAGCGGTTGAAGATGAGGACTTCGTCGATAAAGCCGTCCATTAAAGAGACAGTATTACCTTGTCCATTTGAACCAATTTTAGTTACATCAAACGAATAAGAGGATTGGGAAACTGTGTTATTTGCTTCCTTGATTCCATTAACGTAAATAAGACAATCTGTGCTGTTTATTGTTGCGGCAACATGGTACCATGTGTCAATTGGAAGAATGCCTGATTTTATTGCTTCACAGACAGTGTTACCTTGACTGTCACTTGTTTGAAAATATATTATTTGTTGTAACGCTGTCGCGTTCCGAAGATAAAAGTTCATGTGGGCTGGAGTATTATAATCGTCTTCCTCATCATCGTTTAAGCTTATAAGATAATATGTTTCTACTGAACTAAAAGCCTCGTGTTTTACCCATGCAGATAAAGTGAGTTCTTCTGAAGAGTTTACTTCTAAACCTGACACATTTATGTATCCTTGTTCGTCGAACTCTGCTGATTTTCCAAACGCACCACTTGAACTAATTGTAACATTATCTACGATTGTGCCATTGTTAGAATGGGTGCTCAGGTCTGTTGGGTTGCCAGAGCTGTCAACATCATCCATCCTCATCCACAAAATTAAATCATTGTTGAAATCTGTGAATGTGTAGTGGTCGCTTGCATCTGATGAAGAAATGTTTACGTAAATACTGTTATAATCTTGCCTTGAATTGTTGATTGGTGTTGGGTCTGTGAAGCTGATGTTTGGGAAGACTGTGTCAACTAAGAATTTGTAAGTGTCGCTGGTGTTGTAGTTGTTTGCAGTGTCGTTGCAGGTTGCTATGAATGTGTATGAACCATCTGCAATTGAGGAATTTGTGTAGTTCGCTCCTGTTCCTGAGGCATTAATCATCATGGTTTGGTTTGCTGCTCCT
>JAHITZ010000018.1 GCA_018817405.1 Nanobdellota archaeon | reverse complement strand
TTTTAAAGTCCCGCAAGAAATCCCGTTGCTTTAGCTGTGGGATGAATTGCGGCAATCTTTTTCTATTTTTATGAATATAAAAAAGTGAGCGAGTCGTCGCTCATTGTGTTTACAAACAGGGTGAGAACTGACTTGTTCTAAATAAACTTAATGGAGGTAAAAATGTATCAAACTTACGGGAATTCGGTCGGGAACAACTTCAAGCACGTTAAGATAACGCCGAAGTATCGTTACAAAATGATGCGGCAGGAGAAGCTGAAGGTTTTTTGAAAGGTTGCGATTGAAGAAGCGTGCAAAAAACATAAAATAGAAATCGAAATAATTAATGTGCAAACCGACCACGTTCACATGGTTGTCGACTGTCCGCGGATGATGTGCGACGCAAAGATGATGCAGATCATCAAAGGTTTGTCGTCGTATCTTTTGTTTCGCAACCACGAGAAAGCCAGACCAAGATATCCGAAAGAATATCTTTGGGCAAGATGAAAGTTTGGAGCGTCACTTGGCTTTATCCAAGTTGAAGTTGCCAATAGCTATGTGAAAAACCAAGACGAGTATCATGGAATAGTCTGGATAATGGGGGACTGATGTGGGGGCAGCGTTAGGAAGCCGCACCCTTTAGGGTGTCGGAGGATGTCACGTCTACTTATTAATTTATCACACAAATCCTTATAATCTCTCGACACTAACAAAATTAATGATAAGAATCTCTGTTGGAGATGTCATGACTAGGAACTTTGTTTCAGCTTCGCCAACAGATTCATTGTATAAATGTGCAAAAAAAATGGCAAGGGAAAGAGTTGATTCTCTCTTGTTAACAGAAAAAAAGCATCTGGTCGGAATTTTAACATCAAGAGATGTTTTGTGGGCAATTACAAAGAAACCAGGCCTTGATTTGAAAAAAATAAGAAGCATAGACATTGCAACACGAAAGCTGGCAGTAATCAAACCTTCTGCAGACATTTCTCAGGCAATTGAAAAGATGCGCGCCTCTAATTTTAGAAGACTGCCTGTCTTGTCAAAAGGTGAATTAATTGGGGTTGTTACAGTGAAAGATATTTTAGCTATTGAACCAGACCTTTATGCAGAAATCCGTTCTCTTATGGACATTCGCGAAGAGGAAAGAAAAAAAGAACAAGCAGAAACCAGCTGGCCGCTTGAAGGAATCTGCGAAAACTGTGGATCCCTTTCTGAGTTATTAAAAGTCGAAGACAATCTGCTTTGCCCTGATTGCAGAGATGAGATGTATTAGTTCTAAAAATAAAAAATAAAATAAAAAATAAATTAAGTAATTACAAGGTAAATGTCGTTGTACCTACGTTGTTGTTTTCGTTTGACTCGTTAACTTGGTTCCAAACATCTGCTACAGCATTCCCAGAGTAACCCCAATTTCCAAACCAGAGAAGGTAACATTTAAGAAAGTGCTCTGTCCAGCAGCCAATGCAGGCGTGTAAGGATGTAACGATTGTGATGTTTGGTTTCCAGTTTCATTAATCGGCTCAACTATAATCATTGTATGACTAGAACCAGTAGCAACTAGTCCAATGTTCTTGACACTTGCTAATAGATTGGCAGTACATGTAATTGTTCCGTTACTGCCTCCACCACAACCGCTACTAATAGCTTGCAAGGACTCAACTATCAAATCAGGAAGTTTGGGCGACACGATTTCAGCAGGAGGCTTATCCGTGATGCCAGGAGTATTCGCTTTGGAAAGTGGACTCAACTGCGTCCCATTAGCCTGAGTAAAACCCCAAAGCCAGAGCGGCGGAACAACAAGAGAAACAACAATTGCAATAATTATCATAATCCAGATTAATTTCGATTCCATTTATCAACACCCTTTCATCTGTGTATCTTATTTAACAAAGTTAAGAATTTCAATATATAGATATATATCTTACTATTTAATAAATTCTACAAACACACCAGCGTTTCCTTTAGCCTTTTCCTAGCAGCATAAAAAATATTTTTCGCTGTCTCTCTGCATACCCCCAAGCTCTCTGCTATTTCTCCATATGATAACTCTTCAACACCAAGCCCATATTTACTTTTCAGCGCAAACCTTTCTCTTTCAGGCAAACTTTCCACAGCTCTTAAAAGATCTGAGCCCTGTTCACACGCTTCTTTTTCCATTACGTAGTCCAACGGTCCCCTAACCTTTTCTCTTCTTTCCAAATGAAGCTCTTCAATTGCTCTATTGGGGATATCCATTTCATTACCCTCTAAACGATCTTGCACTCTTTGCGAAGCAGGCGGCCTAGTTCCAGCATGCGCCTTTTCAACCAGGTGATTCAAGTCTCCAAAGACTGTCTTTTTTATCCAAGTTGTAAGTCTGTGTTCTGCACCAGGCGGATATCTTCTAACTGTTTTGAACAAAGCAAAAAGCCCATCCGAAAGCATATCTGCAAAGTCATACCCTGTTCCTATCAAGCGAGATTCAACTTCCCGTGTAGCTCTGCTTCCAAGAAGAAATTTCACCAATGGAATATTTGTTCCTGCAAGTATTGCCTCTGCCTTCTGAACTTGTCCAACCACATAATCAACCCCTCCCCTCGCTCTTTGTTTAAAAGTAACCTTGCGCTCCTTCTTCATCTCCCTCGAGAACCTGCCTTCGAAATTCACTCAACTCCTCTTTAAGCTGATTAAAAATTCCAACATAGAAACGTTCTCCTTCTGGCGTCAACACTCCATCCTCCCGATAAACCTCAGCAGGTTTAGGATCATCAGCACTGCCGTGGCCAGCAAAATCAAAATACTGCGGAGGAATCGAATTTAAAACTGTCGCCTCGTTCATAATTTATCTTATTGAAAAGAGAATATAAATTTATTCCCATTTGGGTTAAATACCCTCAGCTTGCTGCGAGAGATAAAAAGTGTTAGGAATCTGTTCTTTATTGAAAATTAGCCTAAGGAACTTCAAACTCAATAGTTCCCACATTATTAGTCTCATCCCTTTCCCTAATCAGTCGAAATGCATCTGCTTCGGCAAACGCATTATAAGCGTTTTCTTCAAGGCCTGCAAAGGTCGTTTCAACTTCCACACTCTGTCCTGGCCCCATGGGAAGAGTTTCTAAGTTTATTACTAAAGGACCACATCCACCTCCAGCCGGCCAGCGCTGAACAGAAATCATAGTATGCTGGACCAAGCTAATACCTTCATCACCAATATTTTTTACAGTTGCTGTAACAAGCACATCACACACCATTGGCCCTCCAGGAGGACCAGTACAGAGAGTAGGGGTCGCTTCAATAGACTCAATTATAAGATCTGGCATTGTGATAGGATATGATTCACCACCACCCCCCACCACCGATGTCTCCACTCTCCACTTGCGAAGAACCGCGCTCTAATAATAGGACTCAACTCAGGAGTGTAAATGCTAACAAAAATCAAAGAAACAACAAGCACAACAACAGCTGCCACAATAATAGTTATCCAAATTTGCTTTGAATCCATGTTACTCTTTTTCATGTTAACAAAGTTTACAAGAGACTTAGGTATTTGTATTTATCTAGAGAATTACAAACCAACCAATTCAACTCTCGCACCGCTAACCGAAGCAAAATTAGTTGCAGCCAAGTAAGGAATACCCTGCTCGTCGCACAATCTGATTATTGAACTAGTTGCAGTACCTTCTAAAACAATTGCAGCCACTTTTGTCCGTGAGCCTTTTACTCCTTTTGCAACTTCTCGTGGTCCGACTTTCCTGATAACATCAAGGCTTGAATCTAAAATCAAAGCCCCCCTGTTTCCTTTCAACCTCCCACTATAAATTTCTCTTAATCTTTCTTTCACATCCCCTTTAAATTCTACAGAAAAATTTTTTGCTTCTTCAGGCTCTTTGCCATTAGGCATTTTACCATTAGAATATTCTTCAACAGAAACTTTTTTTCTCAAAGCCTGCAATATCTCCTTCCCAGTTAATTCCTCAACTTCCTTACCTTCAGGCGCAACTGCAACATATTTCACTGTAGCATTATTAATAACATTGTTCGCGATTAGTTTCCCACCACGGTCACCATCAACAAACAAAGTTAGCTCCTTTTCCTTACCAAGTTCAGCAATTTCAGGAGGTAATTTAGTTCCGTCCATCCCAATAACATTATTTACTCTATTCCTCAACAAGTTAACAACATCTGCTCTCCCTTCAACAACAAGTAATTCATTTCCTGACAAGTCACCGCAAGGCAACCTGCTTCCACCATATTCTTGTATCTTCTCAGCCCTCGATTCAACCTTTAAAGAATCAGACATCTCCTTGAAGCTTCCTTCATCCATGCCAACCATCAATTTCTTCGCTCTTTCTAAAATATAATCTCTCTTACCGCCCCGAACATCTTCAATCTTGCCAATTTCAATTTTTGCCTCAGTCGGCCCAACTCTATCAATTGTCTCCAAGGCTGCAGCAATCAGAGTCGTAGCAGACTTGTCCATCGCAGTCGGAACCTGTATCTCTCCAATCGATTTGCCGTCAACAACCTCCAATTCAACCTCGATTCTGCCTATCTTTCCTTCTTTTTGCAATTCCCTCAGCTCCATGTCACTGCCCAAAAGACCTTCTGTCTGCCCAAAAAGAGCACCAATAACATCGGGCTTCTCAAGCGGCCCTTCAGCGCGGAAGCTAGCGTAAATCATATACTTTATACTTACTGGACTTATTTTTGCCATTTTTTCTCCTGAGCTTTCGCTCTTTATTCAAACCAATAGAAAGAAGTTTTTCAGTGCCCAAATCAGGGCGTGAATATAAAGTCGAATAATCTCAAGGCACTTCCTTCCACTAATCTTATGGACAAAAACGAGGGAAGGTATTTAAAGTTTTTGGGTAACCTATATTGTTAACTTAGCGGTTGGTGATTCGCCTTTATCCAAAAGAATTTAAGGGTTTGTTTATTGATTTAGCTATGAATAAGGAAGAAGCCAAAAGAGAGGTATCTAATCTTGTTAGAATTTTCAAAGAGAATATCAACCAATACAAACTTTCAACTTACAAAGAAGCCCAAGTTAGAATAGAATTTATTGATAAGTTCTTCAAGGCGTTTGGATGGGATGTAGATAATACAGAAGGAAATTCTGAACAGTATAAAGAAGTAATAAATGAGGATGCTATAAAAATTGGAGGAAATACAAAAGCCCCAGATTACGCTTTTAGAATTGGTGGACAAAGAGTATTTTTTGTAGAAGCAAAAAAGCCCTCAGTTAAATTAAAAGACAATCCAGAATCTGCTTATCAGTTAAGGCGTTATGCGTGGAATGTGGGGATTCCAATTTCAATCTTAACCGATTTTGAGGAGTTTGTAGTTTATGATTGCAGGGTTAAACCTAATGAGAAAGATAGCTCAAGCGTGGCAAGAATAATGATATTAACCCATCAAGATTATATGGATAACTTTGATAAAATCTGGGATATATTTTCTAAAGAATCTGTGCTTAAAGGAAGTTTTGAAAGATTCGTAGAATCCAATAAAGGAATGAAGGGAACAGTAGAGGTAGATAATGAATTTCTTAGGCAGATAGAAAAATGGAGAGATAGTTTAGCCAAGAATATTGCACTAAGAAACCAAAATCTCTCAATTTCAGAATTAAATTTTGCTGTTCAGAAAATAATAGATAGAATTTTATTTTTGATAATTGCAGAGTATAAGAATATTGAACAGTATGGGAAGTTAGGAGAAATTGCAAAGAAAAAAGATATTTACAAGAACTTAATGCCCTATTTCATAGATTCCGATAATAAATATAATAGTGGGATATTTGATTTTGAAAAAGATAAATTAACTATTAATCTAACCATAGATAATAAAATTTTTAAGGATATTCTTGAAAATCTATATTATCCTAAATCTCCTTATGATTATTCTGTTTTACCAATAGAAATATTAGGAAAAGTTTATGAGAGATTTTTAGGTAAGACGATTAGATTAACCTCTTCTCATCAGGCGAAAGTGGAAGAAAAACCAGAAGTTAGAAAAGCAGGAGGGGTTTATTATACGCCAGAGTATATAGTTGATTATATTGTTGAAAGCACAGTTGGGAAATTAATCAAGGGAAAAACACCAAAACAAATAGAGCACATTAAAATCTTAGATTCTGCCTGTGGTTCTGGAACTTTTTTAGTAAGGTCTTATACTAAAGTTTTAGATTATCTTTTAGAGTATTACAAACAAAATACAAAAAAATACAAAAAGGAAATTTATCAGACCAAAAAAGGAAATTGGTTTTTAACAACAGAGATAAGAAAAAATATTTTGCTAAATAATATCTATGGCGTTGATATTGACGCACAAGCAGTTGAAGTAACGAAGTTAAGTCTTTTATTGAAAGTTTTAGAAAACGAAACAAAGGAAAGTGTAAATCAACAATTAAAATTATTCAAGGAAAGGGCTTTGCCTAGTCTTGACAAAAATATTAAGTGTGGAAATTCATTAGTTGATTCTTCTTATTTTGCTCAAAAGACTTTAACTTCTTCCTCAGAAGAACTGAGAAAAATTAATCCTTTTGATTGGAATGTTGCATTTCCATTTAAGTTTGATGTTGTTATTGGAAACCCGCCCTATGTTAAAGAGTATACAAATAGAGAATCTTTTGAAATTGCTAAGAATACCGATATAAAGAAATATTATCAGGGCAAAATGGATTTATGGTATTTCTTTACTTGTAAGGCGTTAGATTTAATGAAAGAAGGAGGTTTGCATAGTTATATAGCACAGAATAATTGGACTACAAGTGCAGGAGCTTCTATTTTGAGAAATAAAATTTTGTCTGATTCCAAAATACTTTCCTTCTTTGATTTCCATGATTATAAAGTTTTTAAAGGAGTAGGTATTCAAACTATGGTCTTTGTTTTAGAGAAAAAGAAAACCAATAAAACCTATTCTGTGGATTACTATAAAGTTATTGATAAAAATGTTTCTAAAGACGAATTAACAAATTACCTTATTACAAAAAGAGACGGAGATAAAATAGAAAAATTTAAAGCAAATATTAATCCAGTTGAATTAAAAGATGAAACCATAACCTTTGTCAATACTTCCATTGTGGATATTTTTGAAAGGATGAAAAATGCTGAAGTATTTTATTTAACAGAAAAAGAAATAACTAATGGATTACAGGTGCAACAAGAATATCTTAACAAAAATCATCTTAAGATTTTAGGTAGTGAATTTAAATTGGGCGATGGTGTGTTTGTTTTATCGGATGAAGAAATGAATAATCTTAAATTATCTGAAAAAGAAAAGAAAGAATTAATTAAACCATTATACACTCCAAACGAGATAGATAGATACAAGGTTAATAACAAAAATAATTATTGGGTAATTTATACAAGTTCAAAATTCAAGAATGCTTCTGAAATAAAACCCTACCCCAACATAAAAAAACATTTAGATAGATTTAGAAAAATCATAACTACTGACTTTAAACCTTATGGAATACATCGAACAAGAGTAGAAGATTTTTTCAAAGATGAAAAAATAGTCTCAGTTAGAAAAACCAGATATCCTAGTTTTTCATTTGTTAATTTTGATAGTTATGTTAATCAAGTTTATTATGTTATTAAAACAAATAAAATCAATATGAAGTTTTTAACAGGATTACTCAATTCTAAATTAATTTACTTTTGGCTTTACCATAAAGGCAAAAAACAAGGAGAACAGTTACAAATAGATAAAGCCCCATTATTGAGGATACCAATAATAAAGAAGGAAAATGAACAAATAATAAAAAATGTTGATTTACTGATAGAGTTAGATAAAAAATTAAAATCTATTAACTTAGATTATGAAAGAGAAATTATCAAAAAACAGATTGACGCTTTAGAAAAGCAAATTGATAATATTGTTTATGATTTATATGGAATTACAGATAAAGAAAAAGAAATTATAGAATTTTCTTAATTTTTTTCTCACCAAAAACACCCTTTAATGCACCAGAGAACTAACATCCCAACTTTTTTATACCTCTATTTCTTCACATTAACATGAAAATCCTAACACTCCATTGCGATTACATCAAATTTATATAATTCTTTTCCTTTTTTAGCACATGGAAAAAGGTTACACAATAAAAAACAACGTAATTATAATAAGCAGAGACTTTACAGAACTAGACTTCTTTCTTAGAGATTTTCTTAACATACTAAAAAAACATTCAGACTACTTAGTCGTTAGTGGATATGTGAGTATTTGCTCGGGAAGATCAAGAGCAACAGAAGATATAGACCTTCTTTTTCCAATCCCTCGCAAGGAATCTTTTTCTGAACTTCTCAAGGAATTGCAAGAAAATAATTTTTGGTGCTATCAAGGCGACAATGCGGATGAAATCTTTCCTTACATTGAAAACATGAATAGCATTAGATTCGCAAGAACCAATGAAAATTTCCCAAACATAGAACTCGTTCCAATAGACGAAACAAGAAAAGCCAAGTTTTTTGAGTTCAAACACCCACAAAAAATAAAAATTAAGGACTTCGAATTCAAAATTCCCCCGATAGAGTTTGAAATATTATATAAAGAAATAATCCTTACTGGAAAGAAAGACTTAGAAGACGCAAACCATTTGAGGGCAATCTTTTCAGATATTCTGAAAGAAGAAAAATTTAAAGAGTATGAACCAATAATTAGAGGGGAATTAAAACAATAAAATGAAAAAACCAATAAAAGATATGGACTATGTAAAATTGTTTGCAGAAAAACTGAAGAAAGATAACTCTTTGTTTAAACAGCAAAAGATGTTAATAGAATCACAACTGCAGGCTAGCAGATCGCTTTTTAGAAATATGTTCGGAACAGGAGAAGAATTCAAGAAGAACGCAAGGATTTATCTTAGGAAGGTTGGATTGATTAAGCCCGTTTCTAGATAAGTTCCTGTTCTTTTTTATTCAGCGTTATTTATGATCGTCGCCCCTTCTTGTCTGAAAGTCTCTGCATATTTCCTTGCTTCCTCTAATGTTCTATCTCTCACCTCTTTTTTTATATGAAACACACCGACATTTTTAGTCACACTTGAGAAGTCGCCTGGAATTAAACTCACAGAATGTCTAACTATCACATAATGTCCAGAAAGTGCCTCAGCTTCAAAATCTGTTACCCTTGTCAAATTGCCAGCTGCATCAAAATATCTAACCACACATGATTCTCCTGGACGATTATTGAGTCTATGAATATCTGCTCTCGGATTTATGGTTTCTGAAGCGCTTTCTCGTGTTTCCATAGTTTTTCCCAGAAGGATTAATATATAAAACTTTCCATCCCAAGTCTTAAATGTCTTATCCAGAAATAAGGTTACCTCGACAAATAAGATAAGGCCTGCTGTGAAGCAGGTTCTTATGAAGAAACTGAATAAGAAGAAAATAAAATGGATTACTAGAGAAGTTGAAAGGAGGGAGCAAGGAGTTTGGACAA
>JAHITZ010000017.1 GCA_018817405.1 Nanobdellota archaeon | reverse complement strand
CTTCGGCGTTATCTTAACGTGCTTGAAGTTGTTCCCGACCGAATTCCCGTAAGTTTGATACATTTTTACCTCCGTTAAGTTTATTTAGAACAAGTCAGTTCTCACCCTGTTTGTAAACACAATGAGCGACGACTCGCTCACTTTTTTATATTAATCAAAATAGAAAAAGATTGCTGCAATTCATCCCATAGCTAAAGCAACGGGATTTCTTGCGGGACTTTAACCATGTTTTCTTATTTGAATTTAACTTTTAAATCTTTGGGTGGTGTTACTACTTAGTAATTAATTCTTATTTGGGAATTTCGAGTCCCTCGAATATGCCAAGAAGGTAGGATGCGCAGGCCGGGACTCGAACCCGGGTCACCTCGTTGGCAACGAGGTATACTAACCACTGTACTACCAGCGCGTAAATTATCCACTGCGGATAATTATTTAAATGTTACACTTCCTGTCTTAGCTCTTTTGCCTAAATCAGTTCTCGTAAAAGTGTTAAAACATGTTCTTTTTTTCTTAGGGACTTTTAGTTTTTCTTCCTTTGTTAGGGGCGGTTTTAATGCTACATGGTCGGAGATTACTTCAAGTTGGCCTGTAATTCTGTTGCTGTCAATTAACTCTGTTGCTATATCCAACAAGTGCTCTGAATCTAGTTCCTGAAGTCTTGGAGTTGGTATAAAGTAAAAAGCATGCTTCCTTTTATGTTTCCCTCGGTAAATAATTGTTCCGATGTTTCCATCTACTTTACCACCATATGTAAATCCCTCTGTATAAGCATCATCTTTTTTATAATACCTTCCATTCATAAATCCTTCCAGAACAACTTCTCTAGCTAATTCAGGTCTGCTAGAAACCTCTCTGAGGAATGCTGCAAATACAGACCTAATTGTAGGCAAAGGCATACTAGAAAAAGAGGAGGATTCTATTTAGTGTTTATTGTTCTGTAATTATTTTGGCAAATCGACAAACTTAAAAACCAGCCATATTTTCATATACTGCCGGCCCGTTAGTCTAGTGGCAAAACGATTCGTTTACACCGAATAGTCCGCAGTTCGATTCTGCGACGGGCCATATGATAGCTACTAGAGAACCTATAAAAATAGATCTGGGAAGGGAATTAATTTACGAATTGTTTGACCAATCTGTAGGACAACCACGATGTGAACATACCATGCGTGATGAATCTGGAGAGCCGTATTGTGGAAAAAGTCTTGTTAATGGTTCTGAAGTCAGTGAAACCAGAAGAATGGTGATACTGCTTCACTACAACTATATTACTTACAAGGTCCAGAAAGGCATACTGTTTGCATATATCACAAAGGCGAGCCAATGGATTAATTCGTAGAAAAGTTATTGCTAAATTTGGAACAAAAAGGTTATACTTGTTTACACAAAGTATCTTTGTGGAAAATAACCCCATCACAACAAAGATTATAAACACAATCTTCCTTTAGTGTTATGTCCACCAATAATGCTGTTTTAGCTAATCTCGTTGTTCTTGTTACTAATGGAATAAACAGCCGGTATGGGCAGATTGCGCGGGTTATCTGGTATGAAAAAACAAAAGAGGATAGACCAGATCAGGTTATAGAATTTGCCGATGGTAAACGCCAGACTGTTAGGCCAGAATCAGAGAGTTTTAGGATTTTTCATAGATACTGCCGGAGTGATGAAGAAACAGCCCAATGTGTACGAGAACAGAGAGATTTGGTTTCCTTGAGAAATAGATTTTGCGAGATGAATGGTGTTCAACCCTCTGTGTTTGCTGGTGCATATGGGAAATTATTTTTTAAGTTTTAATTTTTAGTTAAGCCCAGTTTAGAACAGAGAGTATATATTTTAATTTGTTGCCCTCCAATCCAGCCCCCACCAAAAAGTTGTATTATGATATTATACAAAAAATCTAACGAGCGATTGGCAGGCAAAGGTTTGTGTTTTTGATTATTGAGTGTTTAACATAACTTTCTAGTAGTTACAATGGAAAGGTTTAAATATAGTTTGCAATAAAACAAAGTATGGCAAAAGCAAGAGAATTGGTTCTAATGACAAATGCGCCGATTGGGTCGGTTGATAGAGCAGTGCGAAGTTTTGGTTATCGCCTTGACGCGCGGTCTGATGAGCCCACTATTTCGTGCGAATATGTTGCTGACAGAGGAAAATTTGGTGAATTAATGTTAAGTGTTGCGCAAGTTGATAAAAAAGAATTGGAAGAATATTTAGAAAACTTTCGTAGAGAAGAAACTGCTATTGAAAATGCTTGTACTGTGATAAGTTCAGAGCCTTATAAAAATGTACCGAGAGATAGTTCAAGAATTACTCAGCTTGGTGTTAATAGAGAACGTGAAGGACTTGCTCTTATTGAAATGCAAAGAAAATTAATGCCACTCTTAACAAGGGTTTGTAAATTTAATGCTCACTTGTATGAGGTTGTTGGAAATCTTTCTGAAGTTATGGGACATAAAATGATTGTTCATCCGGACTCCATACGCACAATAATTTAGCAATAACTTTAAATACGCTCTTAAATTTTCATAATCATGGAAAAGAAACCAGAAAGTTTGACAGATAATCTTACAACAGGAAGCAAATACAAACCAACAGTGCCGCAAGGAATGGCGATGCCGTCTGCAGGAATGCAACAGCCACAGACTATTGATTTTCAAAAGTTGAAAAAAAAGTTAGAGGATTTCAAGAAAAAACTTGTTAAGAAGTTTCCTTTTGTTATCTCCCTTGGGATTTTGCCTCCAAATGCTTCTCAAATGTTTGAAGAAGATGAAGGTCTTCCCAAAGAAGAGATAGAAAAAAAACCAATTCATGTCATGATGATAATGCCTGAAGAACAGTACAAGAATTTGAATAAAATAAAACCAGAGGTTGTCAAACTTGCAAAAGAATCAGGAGAGAATTTGTGGGTGCATATAAAAACAGCAGAAGTTGATATGTGGAATTATGGTTTAGATAGTAAGTTTGAGTTTATGGATGCGACTGCAGCTTCTTTTCCGTTGTATGATAAAGGATTTTTAGGAGCATTGCGAGTTGCTTCGATTCATAAGAACCTTGTTTTGAATTGGTTGAATGTTGGAAGAATAAGATATGTGGCAACTTATGCAATTGGAGGGAGTTTAACTAGAGGAACTGCAGATGAAACATCTGACGTGGACACTTTTGTGATTATTGACGATACCGACGTGAAAAGAATGTCAAAAGTTGAATTGCTGGAAAAATTAAGGGGCAAGATTATTTACGAATATGTTAAAGAAGCAACTGCTTTGGCAGGAGTTAAAAACATTTTGAATGTGCAGGTTTATTTACTGACAGACTTTTGGCAGAGTGTTAAAGATGCCCACCCGGTTATGTTTACTTTTATCAGGGATGGAATTCCGATGTTTGACCGCGGGACTTTTATTCCGTGGAAAAGACTTTTACAAATGGGCAAGATTAAACCTTCGCCAGAGGCAATTGACCTTTACATGAAAGAAGGTGACAGAACAAAAGAGATTATTAAAAGAAGGCAGTTAGATAACATGGTTGATGTTTATTTTGGTGTTGTTACGCCAACCCAGGCAATGATGATGCTTGCTGGCCATGCGCCGCCAGTGCCGAAAGTTATTGTTCAGGAAGTTAAGAAAGTTTTAGTTGATAAAGAGAAATTAATGACTCTCAAGGATTTGAAGACTTTGGAAAAAGTTGTGAAGTTGTATAAGGACTACGAGCATGGAACGTTGAAAGACATTCTTGGAAAGGAGATAGATAATCTGTTGCAGGAAGGTATGGGTTATGTTAAAAGGATGAAAGAATTGAGGGATAAACTTGAAAAGAGAATGCAGGAGCATCAAGCTGAAAAAATCAATGAAGAAGTTTTGGGCATGATGAAAAAAATATTTGGGAACAAAGGGCAGGAAGCTTTGCTTGCTGATTTAGAAGACAAGATGGTAAAGAAAGGGAAAGTGCCGGCCAGAATGCTGAATCTTGCTCGAGAATTAATTAATCTAAAAGGAAAAGTGAAAACCAAGAAGCTAACTCAAACTGAGATGCAAAGATATTCTCGTGACACAGCTGATTTGGTTGACTCTTTAACAGAGTATTCGCAAAGAAAAGAACTTGTAAGTGTTGAAAGGGGAATTATGCAGATTTCTTATCAAGGGAAAAAGGCAGAGGTTGTTTCAACTGACGAAGGAGTTTTTGTTGTTGAAAAAGATAAAATAAGAAAAGTTGATGGCAAGAAATTAGTTGAGAGTGATAGAAAGGTATTTGAGGGTGCATTGAAGAATACGAAAGAAAAACTGAAATTTGATTTGCCTTGTGAAGTTATGGAAGTTCTGAAGAAAGAGATGGGTGAGTTTACTATTAGTTTTTGATGGCTGGTGTGGTAGATAGTTATTAATTCATTTTTTTACAATACTAAAATTGCATAATTCATTGCCCTCCTCATCCAACCATCCAAAAATTGTTTGGTAATAATAGTATCTAAAACCTTACTGTTTGAATCTATTGTTTTTTATGGTTCTTCTGATAAAAACAGGAAAACCAATTTTCTAATACTACCTTCTTAACGAGTAATCAAAACCCTTAAAAACCCTTCTCGCCAAAACAAGTCATGAAAGGAATAGTTGTTCAGTTTCGGAGGGGCAGGAAGACAATTCATGAAAGGCATTACTTGCTAGACCTTGGCTTGGAAACTCGCGACGAGGCAAAGAAAATGGCTGGAAAGGAAGTTATTTGGAAATCGTCTGGGGGAAAGGAAATCAAAGGGAAAATCAGTGATGCTCACGGAAACAGCGGTTTGGTTAGGGCGATTTTTGAAAAAGGTTTGCCAGGACAGGCAATTACAACAGAGATTGAAGTTAAAGAAACTGTGAAGGGGGGAAAGAAGTAAATGGGTGGTGGAACTGGAACTAGGCCGGTTGGAGTTACTAATGAGAGATTGAGAGTAATACAGAGTGGAAGGTGTGATTATTTTGAAAAGTGTGCTAGGAAAGACGAGATACTTGCCTTAGCTAACAGCGGTGATGATGGTGCTGTCGAATTTCATGATGAGGCGTGTTGCAGAGGTCCTATCATGTATACATGTTCTCAATTTAAAAGATTCTCAAGAGGAGGCACAGGAACTGGAGAAAGTCCTGTTGTGGTATAATGGCCCTTAGAAAAGCATCCTCATATTCAAAAAAGAGAGTAAGACCTTATACCCGAAAATCTAGCAAGAGGAAAAAGGCTTATATAAAAGCGATTCCGGTACTTAAAATTGTGAAATACAACATGGGTGACAAGAAAGGATTTACAGATGGTAAGCATAAATATAATGTGACTCTAGTTTCAACTGAGAAAGCTCAAATGCGGGACAATGCTTTGGAATCTTGCAGAACAACTATTAACAAAACATTGGATAAAGAAATCCCTGGAAACTATTATTTTATTATTAAGGTATATCCTCATCATATCTTGCGAGAAAACAAAACTGCTGCTGGGGCTGGTGCTGATAGATTATCAAGTGGTATGAAACATTCTTTTGGAGTTGCTGCGGGCAGGGCTGCAATTATAAATAAAGGAAAAGAGATATTTTTTGTTTCCTGTACAACTGAAAAAGCTGCACGCGTTGTGAGGGCTGCACTTACAAAAGTAAAACCCAAGGTTCCTTTTAAGAATAGAATTGTTTTTGAGAAAGTTGAGTAAGTTTTATTAACTCTCCTTCTTTATTTTAAGGATGACAAAAAAAGAAGCCAAGCCCGACTTTATCAAATGGTTTTCAGAGTTAAGCAATAAAGATGTGGCTGTTGCTGGGGGCAAGGGTGCGAGCTTGGCAGAGATGTATGCTCTTGGTGTGCCAGTTCCAGCTGGTTTTGTTGTGACTGCGCAAGCTTATTCATATTTTATTAAAGAAGCTGGCATTGGCGGAAAAATAAATGAGATTCTTTCTAAATTAGATGTGAATAATACTGCACAATTAAATGAGGTTTCAAAAAGAATAAGAGAAACAATTGAAAATGCTGAATTGCCCGGAGAGATGAAAGATGGAATTGTTGAATCTTACGAAATTTTATCAGCAAATAAAGACGGAGCTGAAGAAGGAGAAGATGTTTTGAAAATATTGGAAAAGCCGCATGAAGAACCGTTTGTTGCCGTTAGGTCTTCAGCTACGACTGAGGACTTGGCAGATGCTAGTTTTGCAGGACAGCAAGACACTTTTCTAAATGTCAAAGGGGAATCTGACCTGCTTGAAAAAGTAAAGAAATGCATGTCTTCTTTGTTTACAGCAAGGGCTATTTATTACAGAGAGAAAAAAGGATTTGATCATTCTAAGTCTTACTTATCAGTTGTTGTACAGAAGATGATTGATTCTGAAAAATCAGGTGTGATATTTTCTCAGAATCCTACAAAAGACGACAAGAGCATTGTAGTAGAGGCTGTTTGGGGTCTTGGGGAGGGGATTGTTTCTGGAAAAATAAAACCAGACTATTATGTTGTTGATTCTGATTTAGAAAATTTTAAAATAACTGAGACAAGTGTTGCAATTAAAAAAATTGCAATTATAAGAAATGAACATGGAAAGAATGAAACTGTAGACTTAAACGAAGAGAGAGCTAAAAAGCAAGTCTTAGACAATTATGAAATAAAGCGTTTGGCTCAGTATGCAAGACAATTGGAAGAACACTATGAAAAACCTCAGGACATAGAGTTTGCAATCGACAAGACAGGGATTTATATTGTTCAATCTAGGCCGATTACGACACAGTTTAAGAAATCTGATGATGCAGAGATTGACGGAAAGGTTTTACTTTCTGGTTTAGGAGCTTCGCCTGGAGTTGCGCCAGGACCTGTGAAAGTTGTGCATGACCTTTCTGAGTTGGAGAAGGTTAAAGAAGGAGATGTTATGGTTGCTGCGATGACAAACCCTGATATGGTCGTGGCTATGGAAAAGGCTGCTGCGATTATTACAGACGAGGGGGGTGTTACTTCGCATGCTGCGATTATTTCCCGCGAGATGGGAATACCTGCGGTTGTTGGAACAGGAGAGGCGACAACTAAATTGAAGGATGGAGACATTGTGACTGTTGATGGGAACACTGGCAAGGTTATTGAGGGCATGGGCGAGAAGAAACTGGTTAAGATTGAGCCGATTGTGCCGACTAAAACTAAGATTAAGGTTATTGCTGATTTGCCAGAGGGTGCGGAGAGGGCTGCTAAATCTCAGTGCAAGGCGATTGGCTTGACAAGGTTGGAGGGGATAATTGCGATAGGAGGGAAACATCCGTTGGGTTTTGTTAAAGACAACGAAATTGAGAAGTATATTGAGTTGATTTCTTCTAACTTGAAAGAGATGGTTAAGCATTACGAAGAAATTTGGGTGAGGTCTTCTGATGTTAGAAGTGATGAGTATAGCGGTCTTAAGGGTGCGCCGAAGGATGATGAGTCGAATCCTATGATGGGGGATCATGGGATTAGATTTAGTTTGAAACATCAAGATATTTTCAGGGCAGAGTTGAAAGCTGTTAAAGAAGTTGCAGATGATTTTCCTGATAAGAAAGTTGGTTTTATGATTCCCCTGCTGATTAGGGTTGAGGAATTGAAGAAAGCCAAAGAAATTGCTGAAGAAGTTGGTTTGACAGAGAATATTAAGATTGGGATAATGGTTGAGACACCGGCAGCAGTTCAGATAATTGATGAACTTTGTGAAGAGGGTATTGATTTTGTTAGTTTTGGAACAAATGATTTGACGCAGTTTACTTTGGCCTTGGATAGGAACAATGAAGCTGTGCAGGAGCTTTATGATGAGGTGCATCCGGCTGTTTTGCGGGAGATTGCTCATGTCATTGGGGTTTGTAAGAAATATGGTGTTGAAACAAGCATTTGCGGGCAGGCTGGTTCGCGGGAAGAGATGGTTAAGTTTTTGGTTGGGGTGGGAATTGATTCAATTTCTGTAAATGCAGATGCTGCTATGAAAATTAGTGAGTTGGTTGCACAATTGGAGGGGAGCGAGATTGGAACAACTAATGGTTTGGTCAATGCTGGAGGAGGAGTTTTAGATTCTGACGCCGGAGATGATAAACCTGTTGAAGTGCAGGCAGTGCAGCCTGTGAAGATAGAAAGCAGGGATATGGAAGAGGCCATATTGAAGGAACTGGATGAAGGAGACAAGGGAGATTATTTTCCAGGGGATACAAATGACGCTGATAAAAAAGACATTCCTTCTTTGAATGAATCAATCCCTGTTAGTTCTGATATGCTAGAGAAAAACATGCAGGAAAATGCTGTGGCTGAAATAGCTGTTGAGAAAGAACTTGTTCGTGAGTCAGAAGAAGAGTTTATGAAAGAGTGGCATGTGTTGAAGAAGAGTCGTTAGTGATTTGTCACCACTGGCTAGTTTTACAAAAATCGAAAAGTTTAAATAGTCTAATTTTGTGGAGGAATTATGGAACTTGGAGAATTTTTAGAAAACGTGAATGCGAATTCAGGAGCAGCTGAGCTTTTGAGAGAGTATCGAGAGCAAGAAGACAAAAGAAAGAACTTAAAAGAAGAGGTTGCTAATGCATTACACTTAGATGGAGACGCTAGGAAGAATGTAGACCCTCAAAATCCTGTAACTTTAGAAAATCTTGCTAAAGCTGGAAATGAGAAGAGAAAATTGGCAAGAATTCATTACAGGGAAAATGAAGGGACCTGGTTGACAGGTGCTTCAGATAAGAAATTGGCAGAGATGGCTATTTCTGTAAAATCAATTAGATTTGATGATTCACATTATGACTCTCACAAAAAAGCAAGGGATGTTATTGAAGCATTAAATCCTAACAGTCCAAACTATCAAGAGAATGTAGAAAGGCTTGCTCGAACATATATTAACAAAGAGTTAAAAGAACCTGCTGAAAAAGCTGCTGAAGATGTTGGTATGAAGTTGGATGCATTGAAAGAAAGTAATGCGTTTTATGCTGGTCTTACTGATGAAATGATGGAAACATATAAAGCAATTGCAAAAGATGTTGCACGAGCTGGTGCTGTTGCAAGACTAAAACAGCAAGGTGCTCTTGATGATCCTGCAAAAGCTGTGGAACTTTACCTTAAGGAATTAACATCTGAATTTGAAGACACTTTCCCAGAACAAGGCAGAAAAGCTGCAGTAGCAAACTACACTAGAGACAACATTAGAGCTACAGCTGCGCAAGGAGATGAAGGTGTAGATCAAGCTGTTATGTACATGAGAAAATTAGGTTGATTTTTTTAGATTTTTTAATTTAGTAGGAAGCCTCTACCGGGACCCAAGAGTTAGCACAAAGCACTCGTTTGTTTAATTTTGCTTTGTTGCTTTATTAAGAGTGTTGGAGTTTAAATAATTTGTCGTTGTGGGGCATAGGTTACTTTATGCTTGCAAGAACACAATAAATTTCATCATAACTTATTGAATCATCTTTCAGCCTTCGTTTTATTTCTTTCAATTTATCCTTTTTACTGTAAACCTTGGATAAAATTCTGCGGATCTTTTTATCTGATACAACACTTCTTAAAGGAATTTGCTTGAACTTTATTAATTCTGCTAAGTGTTGCCAAACTGTTGATTCTTTTATTTGCCTTTCCTTTGCGATCCCTTGTATACTCAAGTTTTTGTTAAACAAGAAGAGAGTTTTCTGAACGCTAAACTTTAGTTCACTTTGATTTAGTTTTCTCATGAAGTTAGTATGCTTCTTTTTGTTTCCAATCTGCTTGTTTGAAGTCAGAGGAAAATGTTTGTTGAATTCTCTCACAAGGTGTTTCCGATATTTGTAGGTGTTTGCGTGAGAAGCGTAGTTTAACCAACCTTCAAAAGATTCCAGCGCTTTTGCCCGACTGATTGTTTGTGCCTTAAATAGAAACTTCAACTGATTAAATTTTCTATCAAAATTGTTGACGTTGCTTTTTCTTAATAATCTGTGGTAAAAGAAAATCTTGAAACCGAGAAAAGTTATTCCGTTATTGAATGTCAGAGTATTTGACTTATTTGGATGGAGTTCTAAATTCAACTCTCTTTTTAGAAATTTTCTAATTTGGGCTTTCCATTTGGTTAATTGATCCTTAGACTGATGAAACAAAACAAAGTCATCTACGTATCTGATGTAGTGCTTGGCCTTAAGCTTATGTTTCACAAATTGATCCAGTTCGTTAAGATAAACATTTGCAAAGAATTGTGAGGTTAGGTTTCCAAGGGGCATCCCTTTTTTACAAAACCTCCTTCGCCCCCCCCCCCGCGTTCCGTAGAATTTTTGTAACTATCCAGATTACCTTTTCATCGCTGATTTTTCTCCGCAAAATGCTCAGCAGGATATTATGGGTTATTTCATCGAAATAGTGTTTTATGTCTGCCTTGAGAACATAACAGGTTTTTGTATTATTTTTTGAAACTTTCCGCTTGAATTTGTCAAATCTTTCGATTGCTTTTAATGTTCCCTTGCCGATTTGGTTAGCGTGGGAATCGTAGATGAATTCCCTTTCAAATATCTGCCCTATTATATTAATGACTGCGTGGTGGATAACTCTGTCACGAAAAGCAGATTTTGAGATTTTGCGCGTTTTTGGGTCGCGCAAAATAAATGTCTTTAGTCTTTTTGGTTTGTATGTTTGCGTTGTTAATTCCTTCTGAAGCTTAAGCAGATTTTCTTTGATATTTTTTCCAAATCTTTTGACATATCTCTTTTTTGTTTTGCCCTTTCTTGCTTTTTTGAAAGCGTGCAGGAGATTTTCGTAGGAGTATATTTTGTTGTACATATTAAAGTCCCGTAAGCTGGGTTATTCGACGAAACGGCCATTGTCATTGTCAAGATTGTTCCTGCCATTGGCATTAGACCTGTTCTCGAGCCTGTTGACGTACCACGCCCGGCAAATAGCTTTTTCATCCTACTTATCACCACCGCTTCATTTCTGTTGCAGTTGAATTTTATGACAATAATATCGCCTTGATGAAAAAGCATGTAGCCCAGCTTACTTCGCAAATAGCGGTTTCTGGGACAAAGACAATTTGAAAAGACGGTTTAAAATGTTTATTGTGATTAAAGACTGTCAACAAGAGATCTGATTGGTTTTGTGACTTCTGGTTTTGCAAACCTTTCAATCTCAGCTAATTGGGTTTCTACTGCATGAACATCAGCCATTGTATATTTTTGGACTCTTTGAGGAGAACTGCCGAGCGCGATTTGCGCCTCCGGCGCTAACCCGACGAAACGGCCATCGTCAATGCCAAGATCGTCCCCGCCACTGGCATCAGACCCGTACCCGAGCCTGCCGACGCACCACGCCCTTAATTTCGGCGTGTCTCCAGCAGAATCAGGGAAAACACCCATTGCTTCATCATAACCAAATCTTTGTTTGCCTTCTGTGAAAACATGATCAACATAGTCGTTTAATAGTGCCTGGTCTCTTGCCAAAACTCTCCAGACAGGGTTTGCCTTTGCTTGTTCTCTTGTTAATTGATTGCCAATATGCCCTTCTAGTTCTGCTCTTGTGAATTCTTCTGCGTCTATTGCATTATAAAGGTCTTCAGTTAAGGCTATTGCTCCGCCGACTCTTTGGCTTTCAGGAGTTATCTGTCTTAGTTGCGCAGAATCAAGGTCAACTTTCATTCTTCCATCAGGATGGTATGCTACTGCATCTCCTGTATCAAAATAGTTGTCAGTCCATGCAGATTTTACATCTTCTGGGGCTTTTCTTAGTTCAAGCCTTCTCTGCATTAGTCTCGCTGTTGAAATTGGAGTTCTACCTGCTTCATTTAGTTTAGGCATTTGTGCAATATTTTGTCCATAGAATTCTCTAAATAATGGGAATTTCTTTCCATCAATTGTTACAACATCCTCTGGTCGGTTTAGTTTGAGAGCCATTTATTTAACCTCCACGTTTTCTGCGCTTGTTGGAACATAGACTCTGCCATTGTATTCAAAACCTCTGCCTTCATCTAAATCGCTTTTTACTCTAGCATCGAGTGTTCTTTCCCGAATTCCTTTAGCGAGTGCAATTTGCGCCTCCGGCGCTAACCCGACGAAACGGCCATTGCCATAGACAAGATAGTACCTGCCAAGGGCACCAGACCTGCCCCCGAGCCTGTAGACGAACCACGCCCTCATCTTCGCCTTATCGCCATTTGCATCAAAGTAAACACCCATATTTTCTCCCTGTCCTGTTTTTGAAGCAACCCAGTCAACATATTCTGGAAGCAGGGATTTATCTTCTGCAAAACCCACAGGAACTTCATCAGGATGTCTTGCTAAAATTCTCCAAGGTTTACTGTCGATTACTTCTCCTCGCTTTAATCTTCCCTCAACTTCTCCAAGTTTTTCTCTTGAGACTTCAATAACTCCTTCTCCCCTTAGAGTGTCGTAGAGGTTGCCTTGCGACAAATCAATTGCATAGTTTACCAAAGGCATATCTGGGTTAATCCATGACAATGCTCTTTTTCCAACTTCTGTTAGATTTCCTTTATTATCAACCGTAAGAATAAATTTTACGTTGTTGCTTCTTCCTTTTGCGTCGTAAGCAACTAAATCTGATGTGTCAAACCAAGAATTTCCCCAATCTGGAAGCTGTTCACCTACAGCCACCCTTCTCTTCATAACTTCCGAGGCAGGAATTGGAACTCTTCCTCTTGCCAATAGTTCAGGCATTCTTTGTATATTCTGACCTTCAAACGGTTCGTATTGTTGAATTACAATTTCATCTACACCTAACGTGATGATCTCCTCTGGTTTGTTTAGTTGTACTGCCATGCTTTCTTATTTGAATTTAACTTTTTAAACCTTTCGGTAGTGTTACTACTTAGTAATTAATATCTTCACACCGTGGAAAGGCACAATCTCGATAAATCCTGTGTCTCTTAAGATGAATAAAATTTCCCAGCATTGTTTCTTTGTTATTGAGAAATTGAGGCAGAGCTTTTCGAAGACTTTTGGAAAGGGGATGATTTCTTTTTTGCAGGAAGCCTTGGCTTTTTCCAGTCTTTCAAGGAATAAACCGTAAAGGCCTTTTAGTTGGGTTTGCATTTTGCCTCCCTGCCTGCTTTTACGTCTTCTATTAGTTTCCTGAGAATACAAACCCATTCTGGGTCTTGCATTCTTTCTTCCATTTGTTTTTGTATTTGGGTTTGTTCTTCCATGATTTTGAGATGATTGTGAAGTTTATAACCTTCCTAGTGAAAATTTTTTACTAAAAATTTTTAGTAAAATTTTTTGTGGTTTTTCAATACTCTTGAGGTTTATAAAATCCAGGGGATATTTTTGGTACAAAAAATGGTAGCTTTTTTTTCACCGAAAGTTTAAATAGGGTTGTTTTGAGAAAGTGGTTTTTCTCAGAGACAGTGGTTTAATAGCAACTAGCTACAGGATTCTCAATGGGATTAAATGAAATATTTGTTTTTGCTTCGAATCTACCTGATTCATTCTACGCTCTGTCTAATGAATCTGTGTCTAAGATAAAATTTGATATTCTTAATTTGTTTTCTCAAATTTTTACCTGGAAGACGCTTGTCATTCTTACACCTTCATTAATTTATCTTAATTATAAAATTAGCACGTCTATCTTCAGAAGACTAGAAAAAAGGAAGGCTGAGAATAAGAGAGTTGCTGATGAGATATGTGAAATTAAAGATATTTTAGATACGAATGTTGGGAGGATCTCTTTAGACGAGATGCCTGGTTTCTTAAAATCATTGGAAGAAAAGTTATCCATTCTTAAAACATCAAAGAAGCTCGCTAATTTTAGAAAGCCATTGAATGATAAGATAATGGAGACTGAACCTGTCTTGAAGGAATTGAAGTCTAAGAAAAGACTCAGGGAGTTAAAAGAAGAAAGGGACTTGCTAGAACAGGAAATTAAAGAATTGGATAGACAAAAACAAGAAAAACTAATGGATGAAGAAGCGAAATGGAGAGAGATACTGAATAAATTGGAGCCTGACGAGAATAATGCTTTTAAGAAAGATGAGCTGTCTGATGAAGAAATCAGGGCCTTACAGAATGAAGGATATCAACATGCAAACGAGTATTGTGTTTTTGAGCGGAAAATTGTTTCTGTTTTGGTGAAGCCGATTCTTAATCATTCTAAAACTCATACGTTTCTTGTCTGGTCACTCTGTCAACTGCTTGAAAAATTTGAAGATGTAGAAAAAATCACGGGGCATGAAACAAGAGATGCAGATATAACATTTAGATACAAAAGAAAGTATTATGCTTTGGAAGTTGAAACAGGAAATTTGCTCAGGAAGAAAAGACAAGCAAGAGAAAAAGTAAGATTCCTGAATAGCAAATATAAAGACCGGTGGATGTTCATCGTGACTAACAAAAATCTTCTGGCAAGATATAGAAAACTTGGTCCTGCCACCCAAAGAAGTGTGGTGGCGAAAAGTCTGAAAAAACTGCTGAAAATCTCCACCTAATTTTTTCGGGTGGAGCGATGGTTTGTCGTCGTGGAGTTTTGAAAATTAGGCAATTTAGGACGCACTGTATATATGTATGAGGGGTATGTATTAGAAGGTGTTAGCTTTTATTTTTTAGTTTTTCTTTTTCTTCTTTTAGTTTGAAGTATTTTGAGAGAGTTTGCATTACTTCTATGAATGAGATAGGTTCGGGCATTAAGTAACTCATGTCTTTGTCCCAGCGATTTTTTAATTTCTTAGCATTGCTAAACATCTTGATTATGTTAAACTCTGTTCCTGACTGCGTGCATTTTTCCCTGACTAAATCCATGTTAATTGAAAGCTTGTGTTTAATCATTGTATAGATATCGAAGTGATCTCTTGGTCTGTTTCTGTTTATTGCTGCTGCGATTTTTTCGGCTATCATCTCTTCTTTCGCAAGCGTTTTTACAGAATATTTTGGAAGAAATTCATTATAGAAGTGTTTCACTTCATGTTCTTCTGGTTTGCACAGAATGTTAGCTCTTTCGTTTAAGTCAATAAAAATCGTTCCATTCTCGTGGAATAGCTTGTAATGTACAATTAGGCGAGTAAAACCTTCAACGTCTTTGTCTTTTGTAACCTTATCAAAAAATGTACCTTGCAGTTTTTTCTTTATATCTTCGACAACTGATTTCACATCTCTTGTTAAAGAGAAATCTAGGTCTTCTGATAATCTTTCGTGGTTTAGGAAGATTTTGTTTAGAGCTGTTCCGCCCTTGAAGTAGATGTCCTTTACGTCTTTGATTAGATAGAGGAGGTATGTTACGAGATAATCTTTCTCTATCATGACCGGACTAAATCCTTTGTCGCCCGCTATAATTTTTAGCTCATCGAAATTTATTTTGTTCACTTCCATTTTTTACTCTCTTCTTTTGTGGCTATGATGAACTTGTGTCCATAAATTTCTTTTTCTGTGGATTCTGGGAGGTCGCTCAGTTTATGTTTCTTGAATACAAGTTTGTTGCTTAGTACCTTAATTGTGCCGTGCCTTCTTGTATTCCAAACCTCGAAAGCGAATGGGATTTGATCTATAAGCTTCCAGTAATTTGCGGCAGTTTTTCCGACTATGCAATAGTTTTTGCCATCCATTATTTCATCTATAAGTATAAATGGATGTTCAGACCATTTGCTATTTCTAGCCTTGATTGGGATAAGGAAGTATTTGCTTTTGTTTAATTTTATTACCCTTTCCTTTTTCCGAAGTCTGTGAAGATAAACCCCTCTTTCATTTGCGTCTTTAAAGAATCCTTTTGTGTCCTGAAGTGTGAAGAAGTATCTTCCCTTCAGTTCTAGGAATGAGATAAAGCTGATTTCTTTCTCGGATAGTCCTTTTCGTGGGTTTTGTTTCTTCTCTTTCATATTAACGTATTGTTAATTTAATGGGGAAAACCTTATTTAAGGTTTTCGCTGTGTTTTTGTCACATGAATTGGACACTTTCTTACTGGTTGATGTTACACTTCTGCCTCCTTTATCCTTTGTGTGATCATTTCGAGAATCTTTGGGTCTTTTACCAGAAAGTTCATGACATCATTTATCTTGTTTGTTTGGTTTTCTTTTTGCATGACCTCCTCCTGTGCCTGCTTGTTTAATGGGAAACCGCATGATCTGCAAAATTTGTTTGTTGCAGAATTGAGGGTTTTACATCTTTCGCAGTTTTGGGGTTTTAGTTTTGATTCTTGCAAGTCCTTCTTTATTTCTATGCCGTTCGCTCTTAAGATAGTTTCATCAGTTTCTTTTCCAGACATGTGGACGTAAATTCCGGCCATTTTGCTGCCCTGCGTCCAGCCGAAGTATTGTTTCATTGATGATTCGCTCATCATGGAAGCCATGTGTGTTGCTTGGCTGTGTCTTAATAAATGCGGGTGGACCCTTTTCTTAATGCCTGCTCTTCTCGCGGCTTTCTTTAGAATTGTTTTTATTCTGGCATATTGCAGGAGTTCTCCTTTTGGATTGTACCACAAATAGGCTTCTGGGTTTTCGTTTTTAGGATGTTGGTTTATCCATTCGTGCAACAGGGGGGCGCAACTTACTACAAGAACTTTTCTTGTGCCTGTTTTTCCGCTTAGGTTTAACCGCGCACCATATTCTTCCATTGAAACGTGCTTTAACTTTAGATTTCCGACTTCGGAAACTCTTGCGCCTGTTTCGGCGAGCGTGGCAACTAATGCTTTGTCTCTTATGGTTTCACAGTGTTTTATGATTGATTTTATTTCGCTTTCTGTTAGCAATTCTTCAGGGAGTTTTTTGTGGTTGTTTGCCATTGTAAGAGAAATCCATTCGACTTCTGGAGGATAGATGCCTTTCTTTTTGCAGCCTCTTAAGAAACGGTAAAATTTTCTTAGAACTAAGCGATAATCTCTTTTTGTGCTTTCGCTGTAATTTGACTGGTTGATTTTAGAAACAACTTTTCTTATGTCTTGTTCGTTTGCCTCGACAAATTTTTTGTTTAATCTTTCATCGACTTTTATGAGTTGTTGGAGATATTTTGTTATTCTTGCGTAGCCGATTCCTTCACTCAATAAGTAATCTTTGAACTCAAATATTTTAGATTTGTTTTCTGTTTGAATCTTGCTTTTCTCGATTCTTTCGACTACTCTTTTGAGGTCTCTCTCAAAGTTGTGTATCTTTGTCATGCCTTTCTTTGTGTTCACTGGCTATTAAACCAGTGTGAAGGGCTTTGTCCTAACCTTGATAAGCCTCTACCGGGACTTGAACCCGGGACCTCTACATCATTGAATTCCCGAAGGAACTTACCAATGTAGCGCTCTACCGCTGAGCTATAGGGGCATTAAAATTAAAGAACGATTGGGCTTATAAAAATATTGTTAAATTATTATCTCATCATATTTATCAGGAACCTCGGCTATTGGATAAGGATTAACAATGGATTTTTTAGGTTAATTTTTACTAAGTAATTTCTTCAAAAGGTCCTTGTGGGTTTTCCTGGGGAAGCCATTCTGAGTCTGTTACATAACCTACAATCTGCATAGAGTGATTAAAAAGAGTTTCTAGCCAAGAATAAAATAAACCGTAAAACTCTGTCCGCTCCTGGACCTCATTTAGATGAAGGTTTTCATTGCTTACTATAAACAAAGCCCCTAAGAAAAGAAATTTCAGGATGGATATTGTTATTTTCATTTTTCTCCTAAGTTGTAACATTCCCGGATGCAATCCATTCCTGTTTAATTGCATAACCTATTACTTTTGTTATACTTGAAACCACGCTCCCGAGCCAGCTAAAATAAACCACAACCAAACTTTTCCATCCTTGTAAAGAGCTGTAATCAAAATCATGGTCTCTTTGAATGTTTATTGCAGATATTACAAGAATGGCTAAGAGCAGCATCAAAAAGAAATAGAAAAAGTTTTTTCTAATAAATGAAAGAACGTTTATTGTATTGGACCATTTTACGAGCATTATAACTATTAATAATAAACCTACGGCTACTAACAACCACGCTGGAATAAAAGAGGGTAATCCCATGTAATGGATTACGAAGAAGGAGTATAAAATGTTTTCGTCTTGATAGTACCTCCGCACAACACAATATAAATCAGAAATTTTTGCGCTATCAAACAACAAACGTGGTCGTGAGGTAGGCGCACAAAAAGAGCCCAACCATTCTATGCGGAGATACTGTTGATAGCTAAGTTTTAAATATCTATTTTCTCTTTAACTGTTAAGAAAAAGAGGTTTGAATGATAGTTGATAGCATATTTGTAGAATTGAGTGTGATTCTTGTAATTGCACTTGCAATTTCTTTAATAGTCAGGGCGATGAAGCAGCCGCCTATTATTGGCTATATTCTAGCGGGAATTATCGTCAGCCCTTATTTTCTAAACCTTGTTAAGTCAGCTGAAAGCATGGGGGCTTTTGCACACATGGGTGTTGCTGTGCTTTTGTTCATGGTTGGCCTAAACCTAAACCCAAAAGTCATCAAAGAAGTTGGAAAAGTTGCTCTCTTGACAGGAATAGGGCAGATTGTTTTTACCTCACTGATTGGATTTGGTATTGCAAAATTATTTGGCTTTTCTACACTTACGTCTGTCTATATTGCGGTTGCCTTAACATTTAGTTCTACTATTATTATAATGAAAATACTTTCTGATAGAGGAGATACTTACACTTTATATGGAAAAATAGCCATTGGGTTTTTGATAGTGCAGGATCTTGTGGCAATTCTTGCTTTAATGATTATTTCATCAATGTCTGGAGGAGGGGATTTATCTTCCATAGCAATCCAAAAACTTGGAATTGGCGCAGGGTTGGTTGCAGCTTTGTTTGTTTTAGGAGTTTATGTATTGCCTCCTGTGACTAAGTTAATTGCTAAATCTCAGGAATTATTATTGTTATTTTCTATTGCTTGGGCTTTTGCTCTGGCAAGTTTGTTTGGTTATGTAGGTTTTTCGATAGAGATTGGAGCGTTGCTTGCCGGAATAAGTCTTTCTGTTTCTCCTTACAGATATGAAATCAGTGCGAAGATGAAACCTCTTAGAGACTTCTTCTTATTATTGTTCTTTATTTTGCTTGGCTCTCAATTGACTTTTGGCAGTGTTGGGGATTATATTTGGCCAGTAATTATTTTTTCTGCATTTGTTCTCATTGGGAATCCGATAATAGTCATGTTTTTAATGGGGCGGCTCGGATATACCAAGAGAAATGGTTTTCTTGCTGGGCTTACAGTTTCGCAGATTAGCGAGTTTTCATTCATACTGATTGCGTTGGGAGTCAGTGTAGGTCATGTTTCTATTGAAATCCTATCGGTTGTCACATTGGTTGGGTTGGTAACGATGGCTGGTTCTACTTATGCTATGATGCACGGGCAAGGAATTTATCGCCGTTTATCTAAGGCTCTTTCTATTTTTGAGCGAAAGGGTCGGAAGGTTGATGAAGGGAAGTATCATAAGAATGAAGATTATGATATTCTTCTTTTTGGATATAATCGTATTGGGTATAGTTTGGAGAAATCGTTTAAGAAACTTAAGAAAAAGTTTTTGGTTGTTGATAATAATCCTGAGACAATTTTGAACTTAGCTAAAGCGAGAGTTAGTTGCAGGTATGGGGATGCTGAGGATACTGAGCTGCTTGAAGACCTTCCGATGAAGAAAGCAAAGATGGTGATTTCTACGATTCCTGAACTTGAGACTAATCTGTTATTAATTAAGAAGACAAAGGCTGTGAATAGCAATGCGATAATTATTGTTGTCTCACATCAGATTGAAGATTCTTTGCAATTGTATGAGGCAGGCGCGACATATGTCATCACGCCGCACTTTTTCGGGGGGATACATACTGCACATTTGATTGAGAAGTATGGTTTTAGTCGCAAGGATTTTGTTAAAGAAGGTTCGAAGAATGCGCTTGACTTGTTGAAGAGGCAGATGGAAGGGCATAGAGATGTTTTGCATGAGAGGGATTGAGCATAGTTAATTTTATATAAGAAAGGATTGTGGGATTTTTATGCGAGTAGAAGTTGAGGTAAAAGAAAAAAAGGGAAGGGCGAGAGCCATTCCTCTGATAGATTTAAGAGATGCTTTGAAGGGTGACGAGCTTAGATGGGTTAATGATGTTAAACCTAAAGACCAGAAAGCCTATAGACTTGCTGTTTATAACGGGGGGAAGGGTGGTTTCAATGTTACAGATGTCTACCAGATCATAACTTCTAATGGTTACGCCCTAGTTGATTCTGAAACCCAATAAGAAAAACATTTAAACCGTTCTTATTCTAGTTTATAATAAAGCCCCATAGTATAGTGGTCAAGTATGGCGGGTTCTGGGCCCGCAGACCCAGGTTCGAATCCTGGTGGGGCTATATGGCAATGATGGCAGAATACTCTCAGAGAATTCTTCAAACATGGGGAACTGGAAGACTTGCGTGTTTATTTGGAACTATTGTTTTGAATAAAGAAGAAGGTTTAGAAGAAGACCCTCAATTAAGGATTATTGTGCAAATATTGAGAGAGAGGCCATTTAATAAGAGAAGACATCTTCACTGGATGTATAGCAGAGACATAAGGACTGCTCTAAAGTCAGAGAGATATGAATCTGTAAGGGCACTTGAGAGAGTGAGAGATTATTTTCAGGCGCATGTTTTGGACTGATTTTCAAAAATTCTACTTAACCGCATTAATGTTATTTTTGTACTTTTAGAATAATTACCAATATTACCGTCGGAAAAAACAATCTCCTTGCCACAAGATATTTATTATTGATCTACTAAGACAGTGTGCTAGTCGGCAATGAATTAGGATTTAGTTTCAATATCTCTTACTTATCCTCAAATAATTTTTCTAATTGTTTCTTGATAATAATTTTTGTTG
>JAHITZ010000016.1 GCA_018817405.1 Nanobdellota archaeon | reverse complement strand
GTTTATTTAGAACAAGTCAGTTCTCACCCTGTTTGTAAACACAATGAGCGACGACTCGCTCATTTTTTTATATTAATCAAAATAGAAAAAGATTGCCGCAATTCATCCCACAGCTAAAGCAACGGGATTTCTTGCGGGACTCTAAAACAGATTCGTCAGCACACCAATCAGAGGGAGATAAACAGGTTGGAGTGGGCTCTCCTGGAGCAGGGACTGACCCGCATAAAGCTATTGGGCATTCTCCTTGAGAACAGGAAATTCCTAATGTTCCTCTGATATAATATTCCTTCCCTCCATCAGAATCTGTGCATTCTGGTTCAGGTTCTGGCTCAGCTTCACAAGAATCACAATCCCAAATAATACACTCGTTTTCATCTGTTGTTTGTGGGCAAAGAGTTTCTTCGTCAGGGCATAATTCACTTTCTGAAATTTCTGAACATTCTTCAGTCTCATTATCTTCAGCAATTACAAGACTAAAAGAAATTACTAATATTAAAATTATTAATAAGAAGAATACAATACCCTCTTCTTTCATGAGATTATTAAGAACAGAATGTATAAAAATCTATCTCTTGACAACTTTTAATCTATGGTAACCCCATGAAACTATTTTACAAAAAGTTTATAACCTCTTGGTTTTTTAGTCTCTGATGTTAAAGGAGAGGAAAGGAACTGCGACAGTAATCGTGACAATATTTATAATATCTATTGTTCTTGTTGCTGTCTGTATGGTTGCTCAGAAGTTTTCTCCAGAATCAGAAAAGGTTAAGCTGGAGACAAATCACGGAGATATTATTATTGAACTTTACAGCGATATGCCTATCACTGCAGGCAATTTTAAGAAATTAGTTGAAGAAGGTTTTTACGATGGGATTTTGTTTCATCGTGTGATTGATGGTTTTGTAATTCAGGGCGGTGATCCTCTAACGAAAGATCCTTTAAAGAAAAGTTTGTGGGGCACAGGAGGTTCTGAACCTATACAAAATGAAAAGGTTGGGGATTATAGCAATGTTAGGGGAACGATTTCAATGGCTAACAGTGGACCTGATACAGGAAGTAGCCAGTTTTTCATTAATTTGGTTGATAATATCTTTCTTGACAGCAATCATCCTGTTTTTGGGGAAGTTGTAGAAGGCATGGATGTGGTTGATGCGATTGCGAAGGTTGAAACAGGGGCAGGAGATGTTCCTGTTGAGGATGTTGTGATTGTTAAAGCGCGTGTTATCTAACTCTATCCAAATACTTTTAAACCAATTTGATTATTTGCCGTGATGGAGAGGTTAAATTTTGATTCTAACGGGAAATTGCTTGGTGTAGATGGTAGATTTAAAAGTTTTTCTAAGGATAGAGAGCGTGAAAACGCTGGGAATGTTGAGCTGAAAACTTCTGAAGCGTTGGAGTTCCTCAAGGATGAGAAAAAAATAGATAATATCTTTGACAGGGAGTTTTGGAGTTTGTATGAGAATGATTCTGCGTTAAAACCTTTAAAATTTTCCAACGGAAAAACTCAAGAAGATGTTGTTGAGGAAATTGTGGGTTTGATTAAATCTGGAAAGAAAGTGGTTTTCCTGCATGGGGTTTGTGGAACAGGGAAAAGTGCGATTGCACTGAATATTGCGCGGGCTATTGGTGGTCGTGTCAGCGTGGTTGTCCCAATCAAAAGTTTGCAAAGACAGTATGAAGAAGATTATGTTGGGAAGAAATATCTGGTTAGCAAAGATGGGAAAAAAATGAAAATTGCAATGATTACAGGAAGGGAAAATCATGATTCTGTGTTTTTTCCTGGGAAAAGCTGCGCAGACCCTTTTTTGCCCGACACAATCAAAATTGCAGAGAAGAATTACAAAAAGTTGAAACAGTACTATCTTATGAATCCTTACATTTCAAGTACATCTGTTCCGTCGGCAAGGGATTTGAAAAGGATTTCTGTTGCGCCTGCAAACCCGTATTGGAGCCCGATTTTACCGGCTGAGATAGAGTTAAGGCATTTTAGAGATGCTAAAAAGAAAAGGTTTGTTGGGATGTATGGGAAAGAATTTGTTTTTCATCACAGAAAAGAAGGGTGTAGTTATTATGACCAGTATTTGGCATATTTTAATTCTGATGTAATAATTTTTAATGCTGCAAAATATATGAGTGAAATTGCTCTTGGCAGAAAACCAGAGACAGAGGTAGAGATAATTGATGAATGCGATGAGTTCTTGGATAGTTTGTCAAATAGTGTTGATCTGAATCTGAGTTGGCTTGGGAAAGGATTGAAAATGCTGTATCCTGACAGTCCTTTGACTGTTGATGTGATTAAGAATATTGGTTCTTTGATTGACATTGAGGAGAAAAGGGCAAAGGCGCTTGGTGTTGATGAGAAAAAAGTGTGGCATCTTGATGAGACAAAAATTGGAGAGATTTTGCTTGGTTTTTTGAAGGATAAAGAGTTGGAAGCTGAAATCAGGATTGACGAATTAAATTATTGCAATACTGCTTTGGAAGCTGCTTTGGGTTTTAAGGATGCGTTTAAAGATACTCATCTTACTTACAAGAAAGATGAAGATGGAAATCTTTTGGCAAGGATTGTGACTATTAATCTTGCGCGGAATCTTCGCCAGATTTTGTCGGGGAGCAAGGCGTTTGTTTTTATGTCTGGGACACTGCATTCTGAAAGTGTGCTGAAGAATATTTTTGGAATGGAGGACTATGTTAAAGTTGATGCAGAGAAGTTGAATCAGGGGAACATTGAAATCTCCCGGACTGGGAAAGAAATTGACTGCAGGTATGCGAATTTTAAGTCAGGGTTGTTTTCCCGGGAAGATTATTTGAAAGCTCTTTCAGGAGCAGTTAAGAAATCTTCTAAACCTACTTTAATTCAGGTGAATGCTTTTAGTGATTTGCCTTTGGAAGAGGAAGTGAATGAATTTGGATTGGATTTGATTTCGCGGGAGGAGTTATTGAGGTTGCAGAGGGCAGACAGAACTGGCAAGAGGGTTTCTGATTTTAAAGCTGGGAAAGAGGAAAGGCTGTTTACGACAAAGTGCTCGCGGGGAATTGATTTTCCAGGTGATACTTGTAAAAGTGTTGTGTTTACAAAATATCCCAATCCTGATGTGAATGACACTTTTTGGAAAATCCTAAGAAAGACGCATTCTGCCTATTACTGGGATTTTTATTTTGACAAAGCGCGGCGGAGTTTTTTGCAAAGGATGTATCGTGCTGTTCGTTCTAAAGATGATCATATTTTTGTTTTGTCGCCGGATTCTAGGGTTTTGGAGGCAGTGAGGGAGTTTCAACTTAAGAATGGAGTTTAGGGAATTGAGGTGAGGGTAATTATTTAATTGATTTAGTATACAAAGACCACAATAAACAATAAGTTCAAACAAGATTATTGTGACATCCTCCCAGCCCTAAAGGGTTGACGCGAAGCGTCAATTCCTCACTTCGTTCGGAACTGGGCGTCCTTTCGTTTTACGCGTGGTGCATCTGTTGATTTTCGACGTAATCATAAGCCCGCTCAAAATCACTATTCC
>JAHITZ010000015.1 GCA_018817405.1 Nanobdellota archaeon | reverse complement strand
TCCAAACTCCTTGCTCCCTCCTTTCAACTTCTCTAGTAATCCATTTTATTTTCTTCTTATTCAGTTTCTTCATAAGAACCTGCTTCACAGCAGGCCTTATCTTATTTGTCGAGGTAACCTTATTTCTGGATAAGACAGTTTTTTACTTCTTTGGATAGATTTATATTATCTGTGGTGTTATTTAGTTCATGAAAAAGTTGTTGTTATTGTTTGTTTTGTTAAGTATGGGATTAGTCAGTGCTCTTCCAAATCCTGCTTCAGTCTATTGTGGGGAGATGAATTATACGTTGAATGATAGTTTTTGTATTTTTGATAATGGAGAGAGTTGTGAGCAGTGGGCGTTTTTCAATGGGAGTTGCGGGCAGGAGCATGTGAGGAATTTAAGTTGTGCTGTGGCTGGAGGGCAGAGGGGGGTGGTTAGAGAATGTTGTGTTGGGCTTGCTGAGTTGGAAAATTTTAATCTTATTGAAGGGGATTGTCAGCTTCTTGTTGGAGCTTATGCAACTTGTTCTGATTGTGGGGATGGGATTTGTGAGGAATGGGAGAATGAATGTAATTGTCTTGAAGATTGTGAAGAACCCCAACAAATCTGTGAATCCTTATGCGGAGATGGAGCATGTCAGGAAATTGTTTGTTTAGGAGAAGGATGTCCTTGTGCCGAGACAATTGAAACTTGTCCTGGAGATTGCGTGGAAGTTCTGGATGGCGATGAAGAAAAAGGAGTTTCTATGTGGTGGGTGTTTGTCATTTTAGTTGTTTTAGTTTTTTTAATTATTGTTGGTTTGAAAATAGCCAAATGGCTGGTGTGGGCTGCAATTATCGCTGCAATTATTTTTGGGATTTGGTTTTTTGTGTTTTGAAAAAACTTATATAGTGGGAAAGAATTGTTTGAATGGGTCCTGTGGTCTAGTGGTTATGACGTTCCCTTGACGTGGGAGAGATCCCCGGTTCGAGCCCGGGCAGGACCATTCTATACTCTTTTTATTTTTTATATTGTTCTCGTTCTCACTTACTAACTAACTTACTTAGTTATTTACTTAATAAGAAAGATTTATATAATCCTTGGAATATTGAAGGGAGAGAAAAAGAGAATGAAAAAATTCGCTGACAAATGCAAATTTTTAGTTTTCCAAATACAGATTACAGAGGTATTTGAAAAATGAAAAAATATTTGCTTCTTATTGAAGATGAGCAGTTGTGGAAGAAGTTTAAAGAGATAATTAAGAAAGACATTAATTCTGAGATTATGGAGATTATTAGAAAAAAGATTAAGGAGGGTAAGAAATGAATAAACGCGGGCAGGTTTCGGTTTTTGTGATTGTTGCTTTGGTGATTGTTGCAGGGATTGTTCTTTATTTTTCCTTTAGAGAGCAAATTGGCGGCGAGCAAGTCCCTGCAGAATTAATGTCTGTCTTTGACTATTACCATAGTTGCATAGAAAATGAGGCTAAGACTGCTGCGCTGTTGGCTGGTGAAGGAGGAGGCAGGATAAAAGTTGAAGATTATACTCCTGGAAGCGAGTATGCTCCTTTTTCAAGCCATTTGAATTTTCTCGGGAGCCCTGTAAAGTATTGGTACTATGTTTCAGGAAATGGTTTGATAAAAGAACAAGTTCCTACTAAGCAGGAAATGGAAAAAGAGATGGCTGACTATATTGAAGAAGGTTTGAAGAGATGTGATTTTGAATATTATTTCAGACAGGGTTTTGAAGTTGAGGCTAGCGAGCCAAGTGTTGAAGTTGATGTTTATAACAGAAAAGTTGAAGTTAAGGTTTCTGCTGAGCTGATTGTTTCGAAGGAAGATGAAACTGCAAGAAAAGATTCACATAATGCAGAGATAAATAGCAAGCTTGGGAAGTTTTATAATCTTGCTCTGGAGATTTATACAGAAGAGAAGAAAGAGATGTTTTTGGAAAAATATGGGGTTGATGTTTTGTATAACTACGCGCCGGTTGATGGTGTTGAAATTCAATGTGCTCCGAAAATTTGGCTGACGAGAAAGGTTATGGTTGATTTGAAGTCTGGATTGGACGAAAACTTCAGAACAATTAAATTTAAAGGTAGCTATTATGAGTTACAGGGTGAGGATAGAGAGTATTTTGTTTGGGACAAACCTGTTGATGAGGCAGTTCAAGTGGTTTATTCAAAAGATTGGCCTACGAAAATTGAAATTTACGGAGACGGAGTAGATGACGAAATAATGATTTCAGAGGCTGTTGGGACGCAGGCAGGAATGGGGGTGATGGGCTTTTGTTATGTGCCTTATCATTTTGTTTATGATGTTTCGTTCCCTGCGCTGATACAGATTTATGATGTGGAAGAATTGTTCCAATTTCCAGTTGTCGTGGTTATTGATAAAAACATGCCTCGCAATTCACTTGTTTCTGAAATGCCATTGGGAGAGGAAGAAGAATTTGATTTGTGTGAGTTTAAGACAGAGGAAGTTGTTGTGAATATTTATGATGTTAATTTGAATAAAGTTGATGCTAATGTTAGTTATGGGTGCTTTAATCAAAAATGCAGACTTGGCGAAAGCAAGGGCGGAACTTTAAGGAGTGTTGCTCCTGCATGTGTTAATGGTTATTTGCATTTAAGAGCCGAGGGATATACAGAAAAGAAGCAGCTCTTTTCGACAAACGAAGAGAAATTTGCAGATATTGTTTTAGAAAGGGAGTATGAAGTTGAAGTTGATTTGAGAGTAGGAGGCAGCGATTTAGACGGAACAGCAATTGTTTCTTTTGTAAGAGAGGACGGAAAATCTGTAACAGCGGCTTTGCCTGAAATGCGGGAAGTAAAATTAAGCGAGGGAAGTTATGAAATAAATGTTTATGTTTATGGCAATTCCAGCATTGTTATTCCGGCAAGCACGAAGACAGAATGTGCAGAAGTTCCAAGGGAGGGTTTGTTAGGATTTTTTGGAAGCACAACGGAAAAATGTTTAGATATTACAATTCCTAAGACAAAGATAGAGCATGCTTTGATTGGGGGTGGTGTGTTGAAGACTTATTTGTTTGAATCTGATTTGGAGAAGGGACATGTTGCTTTGAGTGTTGATAGGTTTGCAATGCCAAATTCAATAGAAGACCTTTCGCAGAACTTTGAATTGTTTGAAAGTAAAAGAGTTGGGGTGGAATTTATGGAGGAGGGAGCATGAAGGGATGCAGGGTTGGTGAGAATTGGATGCCCATTCCTTATCGCTGGCGTCTTATTAGTTGGGGCTCGCCTTCGTCTCGCCAAACCACCCCTAATAAAATATCAAAAAACTCAAACCTTACAATTGGTTTGCAGGATAACCTGATTAACTATCCTGTGGTAAGACTGTGTGACATAATTATTACTAATTATCGGTCCGGAGGGTTGGTCGATATACTAACTTTAGGAAGTGGTGGTTATACTAAGAGGATACACTGGAGGCTTGTACAAAATGAGACCTGAACTTGAAGAGAATTTTGTAAAATCTCCAAAATTCTCTAAGAGAACTTTGAAGGAAAAGAGCAAAAAACTGGATTATTCAAAGTTCTCTGAACCAGCATTTGTAGCATTTGCAATTGTTTTCTTAGTTGGAACGATTTTTTCTTCTAGCTTTGTAATTGCGCAAAGTACAGGAAGTTTTAGCAGTAATAGTGCTGTTTCTGTGAGTTATGGTGATCAATATAGTTATAGGCCGAGTTTTCAGAGTTATTATTCTGGAGAGCAGGTTAGTACTTATTGGCCTGTTTTGGGAGATATGGAAACATGCGAGGCAAGGCAGGACTTGATGCTGCAGGTTCCACTAGCTGGGTGCAGTCCACCAGTGGTAAGAAGTGACTTGTTGGCTGAGCAAGATGTGCCGGTGTTTTGCCAGGTTGATGCGATAAATATTAATCCGCTTGTTGATATAAGTCAGATAAGGAGTATGAATTTTAGAGGACAGTATCCACCAGAGGTTGCCGGGAGCGGGTTTCATCCTGCAAGAGCTGCTTTGAGGACGAATGATATACTATTAGGAAGCCCGTTAGTGAACAATATTGGTTATGTTGTTGTTGTTTTGAAAAGACAGCCTGATGAATCAAAACTTCCAGATTTCGTTAATGTAACTTTGAGTGCAGAAATTGATTATGTTACAGGGAATGCATATGGTATTGGAAAGGCTGAATTTATTTTAGAGCCAACGAATGATAGAGACTGGGAAACTGAAAAATTAAAACAGAGTTTTTGGAATGGGAGGTATTTTGTAAGGCTGGAGCAAGTTGATGAGAATTTTGCAGATGTAAGCATCTATCAAGGAGACAAGAGAGTTATTACTACGAGGGTGAAAAAAGGAGAAACTTCAAAGAGAATCTTTGTTCCTGGAATGTACTGTCGTGCAGGAGTTCAGGTTGCTTATGACAGTTACATTTCTGCAGAAACAAAAGCAAGGATAGAGGTTTCTTCTGGACAGGATAGTGATGTGTTTGATGTTTATGCAGGAAGCAGTTTTTTAGATGGAAGATGTAGTGTGTCTAGAATAGAAGCAAATGAAGATGGAGAGACAGGAAAGGTTGTTGGGCAATGCAAGGGAAAGAAATTTGAACTTGAACTAAAGTCAAAGAATCTTGCAGTGACAGATAACTCAGAAACAATTGTTGTTGATAATGGAGAATATGAAGTCACATACAGTGGAGGAGATTATGGGGTTTCTCTTGAAGATTTAAAAGATGAAAACAGGAAAGGGATTTATTATTTAGATGAGAGTAATAGTTTATTTAAGGAAGTTGAAGGAGGTGTGTTGATACTTAATTTTACCGGTGAATATGGCGGACAGGTTAGAGCAGATGATAAGGAATGGCTTTATGTTCTTTATCAGAGACTATGGAACTTTAAACTTGCGAAATTAGGCCGGGCTGATGGGGGGAATGTTACAGCAGCAGATAGTTACTTTAATTCTGCTATTGATTCTTATGAAGAAGTTGCAGATGATTATCCTGGAGAAAATCAGGGTTTGTATGGAAAAGAAGCATTGGTTAAAGGGATTGGTCTTGCGAAAAAGTTTGGAAAAGACCAAACAAGAATAAGGCTGATAAATAAATATTTAAAGAATTATCCTGATGGGGAATATGCTTACGCTTATGCTTCTGAATTAAAGCAAATAAGGGAGTTTGATGGTTCTTTGGCTGGGCAAGCAATTGAATTTGATGATAAGGCAAGAGTGATTAAACTAGTGAGTTTGACAAAACCAAACACAGCGGCCAATGCAGAGTTGGATATTGAAAAAAGAAAGGTTGTGATAAATCTCGGAGAGGAACAGAATATCACGCAGGGTAATCGGACTTTTGGAAGAATTCGGGTTGATGACCTTGGGGTTGACGAGGCAAGGTTAAGTGCTTATTGCTTGGAGAATGGAACTTTGTCTGGAAGGAAGAGATATACATTGAGGGTTGACGAGACTCTTGAAAGTGATATTTGTGATTTAGATATAGAACTTATTAAGACAAATGTGGAAAAGGTTGCTAAGATAAGACTCATCCCAAGTGCAGAGGGAACAACAACTGAAGCTAATCTGACAGTTGGTGTTGGCATTGAAAAAAGGGCGATTGAACTGACTCCGAACAAAGTCAGGCAGAAAATTGAAAACCTCAATAAAACAATAGAAAAGTGGGAGAAGATTGTTGATAAGCTGGGGAAGGTTGTTAGTGGACTGAAGACTGCTTGTTTTGCAACAGCTGCCCTTCTTACTTTTAAGAACTTTATGACTGGCTTATCAGGGGAGGCATTGGCAAGACAGGAAGTTATGAGGGGTGACAATGGATGGACTGCGAGGTGTAATGGCATGGTTTCAAGAGGGGAGAAAGGTTATGATACTTTGGAGCAGTGTTATCTCGGAGAAGCAGGACCGATTGATGCAGAAGTTGCAAAGACGACTGCAGCACTGAATTCTGTCAATACAAAAATAAACCAAATCCAAAATAATCCTGAGTTTATTACAGATTCAGGAGTTTTTGGGAAAAGTGTTGATACTGAAAAAGTTAGGCTGGCTTTAGCGCAGGAGATTAGGAGTAGTTGTCCTGACATGGAGATTAATATGGGTGATGGAGTTTGGAAAGTAAACCAAGAAGGAGAAACAGCTAAAGATGTTTCTGTTAGTGATGTTGTTTCTGAGAACAATGTTAAAAATGGTTTGGTTACGACAGATGCTTTGAGGTCTATCTTGTTGAATTGTGAATTAAGAAAGCAGGGTTTGACAGAAGGACATCAGAAAAATGTTGATGCAAGGATGAAAGATGTTGCAGGGATGGTCAATGAGCAGATGGAGTATAACTGGGATTTTGAAAAAGCCAAAGATTTAGAGGCACAGGGATATCCGACAGCTTCTTTTGTCGGTGCTACAAATCAAAGAGAAAGGTCTATGCAGGTTATTCCAATAACAAACCAATTAAGGGAGCAAACAGGGCTTTCTGACAGGAACATCACTCATCTTGCAATGGTCAGGGCTAATCCTACAAAAGCAAAAATAGGGGAGAAAGAGGCAAAGAGATTTGGAGGAGGAGTTTACTTTTTAGGTTTGTCTGGAGATTCACAAAAGGGAATTTATAATGTTAAAGGAGTTTCTAGAGAAGGAGAGGCAACTTCGTTTTCTCAGGATGATGTTGCGGATTTTGCAGACGCATACAGTATTGGAAATATAAAATCTGTTGACAGGTTGTCTTATAGGAATAAAATTATAGATTCAGATAAGTTGTGTAGATATTTTGAAACAGAACCGTATAGGGGAATGCCAGCTGTTGTGCCGTTTGACTACCAAGAAGGATGGTATGCAGCAACAAGACAAAACTTGCCTGCTTTTGGTGGTATTGGGGCGTTTGATGCAAGTGGAAGAGTTACAAGTTTTTGGCTGTGCAATGTCGGGGAAAACGGAAGGATTGAGATAAATACAGGATATGGGGATGACCTTTGCCAGCAGATTAATTTGAATACTGGTCAGCCATTGGAAATGTTTCCTGGATTGGACCAAAACAAAGCAAGGGATTTAGTTCAGAGAGCTCAGAGAGCTATTGAAGATGCTGCAAGGCAGTATGGAAATAAATATATCACAGTTGCTGGAGAAAGATGTCAGGTTGGTGAGCCAGAAGTTGGAGTTCCTGGGACGCAATGTCAGGACTTTATGTCGCCAAAGGATTGCCATTTGCTTTTCAATGTTTGTGACCCTGTGATTTGTCCTCCGTCGAGGTGCAATCTCGGAGGAAAGTATCCTGTTGCAAATGTTATCCAGACAGGAATCATTGGGAGTATCTTTTTGTGTTTGCCGAATATTCGAGAGGGAATTGTAATGCCTGTTTGTTTGACTGGGATACATGCAGGGATTGACGCGTTGGTTTCAATAATGAGAAATTATAGAGATTGTCTGCAGGAAAATCTGGAAACTGGAAGAATGGTCGGTATTTGTGACCAAATTTATTCTATTTATCTTTGTGAGTTTTTCTGGAACCAGGTTGCTCCGTTTGTGAACGTTATAATTCCTAAATTAATCGAGTTAGCTTATGGGCAAGGAGTTCGGGGAGGAGCAGAGTATCTTTCTGTTATGGGTGCTTGGCAGAATATGGAAGGGTCGATTAATTATTTCACGCAACAATATGCTGTTAATTCAATGCAGGCGTTCCAGGCGAGGAATGTTGAGGAAATCGGCGGGCAGTTTTGCAAGGCTTTTATTTCTGTGAAGGCACCGACTGCATTTAAATCCTTGGTTGAGCCCGACAGTCCTCCGCAGTTTCATGCGTGGTTTGACCAGAAGACATTTACTTCGGCGACCGTGCCTGCAACAGCACAGTATAAAGTGTTTTATCATATTTATGCTGGAAATGACCAGGGCGTGCACTTTAATGTTTATTTAAGGAATCCGCCGCAATCTGGCTATTATTCTGTTTCTCCTACTGTGCCTGTTGCTTCAGGGTATGTAGTAAGCGGAGAGTATGCATCTGAAACAAAAGACTTTACAGCGCCAGAAGGGTACAAGGAATTGTGCGTGAGGATAAATAATGATGAAGAATGTGGTTTTGCGCAGGTGTCAAGCAGTTTTGCTGTAAATTATTTGAGAGACAGCTGGATGAAAGATGAGATGGCTAATAAAAACATTCAGTCTGAAAAAGATTGTATAAGCGGGAGCAGTGATTTAAGAAGTGTGTTGCAGCCAAATGTTCAGGCAGGGGTTGGAGAATTTGTTTCGCCGGAGATTTATAACAGAGGCGTTGTGAGGATTTGTTCGAGTAAGAATCCTGGTTCAGGAACAGATGCTGGAAGATTTGTTGATGTGGGTTATTGTGATGACCCGAAGATTAGGTGTTGGATTGACCAGAGAAGTGTTGAAAATGCAATAACTCAAAGCAATATTGGTTTGAAGAATGAAACCTTGGAAGTTTTAGAGGAAAGGTTGAAGGAAACGTTGCAAGAGCAAGGGTTGATTTATGATGATTCCACTGCTGTTGGCGAGATACAGGAATTGAAAGGGGCTTTGAAAGCCTTAGAGACAAGCGGGAATAAGGAAGCAGATGCTGTTGTGATTCTTGCACAAGCTGATTTGATACTTGACAAATTGTTTTGGAATGCTCATAAAGCTCAGGTGTTGATAATTAAAGGAGATGTCAATGCGTTAGTTGCAGGGTGGTTGAAGGCTGGGGAGTATGTTGAAGCGGATGATGCTTGTGAAATTGATTCTGCTGCAAGATGTTTGGTTCAATGTAATAGTGATTATCCTGAGGAAGAAGTGGGGCCTGTTTGTGATGAGGGGAAGAAATGTTGTAGGGCTTTTGTTGGGCCGCTGGGAGGTTCTGTTGAGAGGTTTGACCTTTCTGGGAAGACATTGAGTTTGGGGCTGTTGGATCAGAATGGAAAGAGGTTCGTTATGCTGGACGGTGAGAAGACTTTGGTTTCTTATAATGAGAGTGAGAATATGATTCATGTTGAGCTTTATGGGAGTTATGGTGGGGTTGTCAATGGTAAGATTAAGATTGAAGGGCTGGAGGAGATGACTGACCCTAAGAATTATGCTATTTTGCAGGCGATTGATGGGAAGACTTTGGTGGAGTTGGGGGGTGGGACTCCTGTTGGGGAGGTTTGTACAACTGATGTATTTATTGCTAGTGGCGATCCTGATGAAGTTCTTTCTGTTGATGGTAGCACTATACTTTCACTTAGAACATTGAAGAAGAATGATGAGGATAGTGGTATGAAAGTGGATACTAATGGGAATGTCTATGCTTTAGATGTAGATAATGTAATGAGAGCGGTTTTAGGAAATATTGGTGGCATTTTGAAAGCTGTGGATGGAATTGATTATGGGAAGTTTGGGGCAAATGCGCAGAAGGTTCAGGAAAATGTAGATATTTTAAAAGATGACAAAGCGAATGAATTGATTTCTTCTGATGGCATTACGCATGTGCAATGTAAGGAAGAAGGTGTTTATTTTGTCGTGTTGGGTGAAACTCAGTATGTTGTTTATTTGTTTGATAATAGTAAATTTTCTCGCAAGGAAGAGGTTCTCGGAAATCAAGAGCATATGACAAATATTTATTCAAATAGCCAAGATGGTAAAATTAGAATTTATGGGACTAATCAAGTTGTTGTAAGGGGAGAGGGTATGAAACTTGGGGGGATAATAGAGATTACTAATTTAGATGGTCTTGATGAGAGGACTAAGTCGTTTTTACAGGAATTGAATGGGAAATCTTTTGATACTTTGAGTGGCGTTGGGGTAAAGTGTGAGAAAAATTGTGATGCTGCTACTGGGGATGTTAGAGAGCTTCCTATTGGAGAAGAAACAGTAGAGTGCAAATTGTCTAATCCAAAGTGGATTGATGGAAACAGAAATGAGTTTGGTAATAAGGCTGGTGTGGGAGATGGAGTTAATATGCAAGTTACAGCAAGTGGAGACTGTAAGAATAAGAAATTACTCTTTTATGTTTATGAAGAAAATTCCTTTCCTTTTCCTGATACACCTGTTGAGGGTAGAACTGTTTCTGTTATTTCAAATACTGGTACTGCTTACTGGGAAACGACTAAGAAAGAAGAATTTTATTTTATTGTTCGATTTGAAGGTCAGGCAAAGAAGGATGGGGTAGAGTCACTAAGATTGGAGGTTAATGAAAAATATTCTGTTGAGGATTTGGGAACTAAATACTACTTCAAAGAGAGTTCTAAATCAGGGCATCTTAGAGATCTTTATTATTTTTCTGATGAAGGGTTTGGTGAATATTTTAATGTTTTTGTCTCGCATTCATACGAGATTAAGTACGACAGTTGGACTGATACTTTGCTAGGACGATTGGAAGGAAATAAAATTGATTTATCAGAGTTAGAAAGTCTTTATAATCTTCAGCTTTCTTCTATAAGGTCACATCTTGATGAGATTAATGGAAAGTATGTTGATTTTAGCGATGATGTTTTGATAGTTGTTGATAGCAATCCTTTAGATGAAGTTGATCAGGAAAAATATGAATTGAGTAGGTACCGTTTGAGTGAAGATTCCCCACTTTTTTCTGACTTTTGTATTTTTTATGATGGTCAATCTACCAGTATTTGTCTTGTGGAAATTGAAGAGTATTTGAAGATATTCAGAGTTGATGTTGTAACTAGCGGCAGTGGTGGTGAGGAAGCTGGGTTTGTTACTGAAAAAAGAATTATAGTTTTTTCTTCTGATGAGAGAGAAGAATTTGAAGGAAGGGCTGTGAAAAAACATTTAGAGTTTTTGGATGGGAAAGGAATTGATTTAGTTAATAAAAAAATTGTTTTGAGGGATGATTTGGGAAGGGATTTGTATTATCGTTTGGAACTAGGAGGCAAGATTAATCTTGATGGAGTTTATACAGGCCTTTCTATGGACATCTCTGGAAATGTTTATGTTGAAGAAGGTAAACTTTTAAGAGGCATTCCTCTTGTGGCAAATTTCGAATCAGTTTCTGGACGTTTTAGAGTTCTTGGAGACAGTAGAGATAGGGTTACTGAAGATGTACAAAAACATTTTGATTATTTTTCTAAAAGAGAGGTTATTGATTCAGATTTGAGAACAGGTCAAGGAGTTCTTTGTATTCCTAGAGAAGAAGGAGATTGTGTTGTTGCGTAAATCAATTAATTGCTTGGACTTCAACCGGTGCGGTGAGTTCTTTTAGCAAATCTTTGTCTTCTTTTTCTTTTTTTGCTTTGTTGGTTTCATCAATTGCTGTTTTTTCTAGGTCGATTCTTGCTTGGTTTTCATCTCTAGAGATTATTTGTCCCCTGTAGAAATTTCCTTGGAGTTGCAGCTCTCCTGTAGAGAGGAAAGTTATTTCTGCTCCGTCGGTAGGGATGTAATAGACGTCTGACGTGCCTGCTTCTTTTTTGCTTTCTGGAACAAAAGGAGTTATGAAAGAGTAATTTCTTGGATTTCCTTCGTTGTCAGGCATATTTACTTGGAGGACTTTTAATCCCCAGTTGAAATCATTTTGGGTGAGGGTCCAGATGTTTGAATCTGGTGTTTCTAGAGGTTTAGCTACTGTTCCTTCTTTCATTTTTAGAGTTGTTGAGGTCTTTGGTTCGTCTTCTTTTTGGAAAACTTTTCTTAATATCATGTAGGAATCTGATTCAAACTCAATTTGGGAGACTTTTCCGTTTGCGTTAAGGGTGTAGGTCGGTCCTTCTGTTGGTTTTAGCTGGAACATTATTTCGTAGGTGTCTTTACCAGGGAGTTCTGTTTGCGTTGGCACGCCGAATCTTCCTCCTTGGAGATTGTAGAATTTTTTTGAGAAGGCGTGGTCTGTGCTTTTTACAACAGTGTGAGCGATTTGTTCTAGAGTTGTTGGAGCTGGTTGAGTTGATGGGTCTTGTGCTAGTGTGTGGGCGGCTGCGTAAATAATAGCTCCTGTTGCAATTGTTGTTAGTGTTCTTGTTATGTTCATAGGAATTCTGGTTATTTTGAGTATTTAAATTTTTTTGAGGTTTTGTTATTTTTAGGAGTAGTGAAAATTTTTTTGGATTTTGAAAATCAATAGTTTTTTATATTGAATTTTTGTGTTATTTCTATGCGGGTGTGCCGGAGCGGTCAAACGGGCCAGGCTTAGGACCTGGTGTGCTTAGTGCCTACCTAGGTTCGAATCCTAGCGCCCGCATTTATTTATTGTGTTATAACTATGGAGGAACAACAAGCCGAAAGATTTAAAGTCCCGCAAGAAATCCCGTTGCTTTAGCTGTGGGATGAATTGCGGCAATCTTTTTCTATTTTGATTAATATAAAAAAATGAGCGAGTCGTCGCTCATTGTGTTTACAAACAGGGTGAGAACTGACTTGTTCTAAATAAAC
>JAHITZ010000014.1 GCA_018817405.1 Nanobdellota archaeon | reverse complement strand
TAAATCAAACTATGGAGAATTTACTATGATAATCCTTCTTATAATATTGACTAACCTATTGTTCTATTTAAGGACTCTTGACTTCCCGGGTGTCTGTGATGACATCCCCGTATTCAACCAGCCCATCCCCATGCCGAAGTCTTGGTGGACTTATTTCTGGTATCACCTTCACGGAAGGAAGTATTTTTCTTGGAAGTTCGCCCACTGGCAGACTTTCATAGTCCACACATTGAACTGCGTGCTTATTTACCTTGCGTTAGGAAGGAACCATGTCTCTGCCATGACCGCACTTCTGTTTTCCATAAACCCCATAAACAACCAGTGTTCCATCTGGATTTCAGGGAAAGGTTATTCGCAGAACACGGCCTGCGCTTTATTGATGTGGCTGTTCCCTTACTTTTCAGTGATTCCCTATCTTTATGGGACTTATTTCTGCGGGCCGAGTATCCTGTTTTTTCCGTTAGTCTTTTTATTCACCAAGTATAAATGGTTGTCATTATTGATAATTCTGGGTCTTTGGAGGGAACACACAAGGATATTTGACACCCGCCCCAACTCAAAATACATGACCGAATCCAACCAAGAATTAAAAACTATAGCACCAAGAAAAATTATTATAATGTTCAAGACATTCGGGTATTACTTTGTGAACATGATCCTTGCCTTGAGAGTGGGGTTCTATCATAAATACCTATTCCTTCACGGGGTCAACGCAGAAACAAACAAAGACTCATATAAAATAGACAAGTATTTCTTTCTGGGGGTTTGTATAACATTGTTGACATTGTACACTAGACATATAGGACTTATCTGGTTTGTGGTGACTTTGGGGATGTGGAGCAACCTGATTTCGTTCAACCAGACCATTTCCAATAGGTACGCTTATTTGCCGAACATAGGGCTTCTATTCTTTCTCTCGTCGCTGTTCATCCATTTCCCAACCCTATTTATCATCTTGATGACTTATTACATCACTAAACTCATAAGTTTCACCTACTTCTATAAGAATGAATACTGGTCTATTGAACACTCCTGCATAGAACAACCCGACTTCTTTTATCCTTGGCAGAACCGTTCCGTCCATTGTTTCCAGAACAACAACTTCCACGGGGCGTTAGGGAATATGCTCAAAGCCAATGAGTTGCGCCCAAATGACTGGAAAATAACTTATAACTTATCACAGATTTACATGTCTTTAGGGAACCTATCGGCAGCCAAAGACTTCTATGAGAAAGCCAGACTCTGTAAAATAGACGGGCGCGAAACCCAGATAGGAAACTTAATGGCACGATTAGGACAGTGGATAGAACAAGTGGAATCCCAGGCTAAAGATGGGAAACCAATCAACCTAGACATAAAGCAGTTTGATATGCAGAGATGAATAAGTTAATAGACTGGGATATATAGAAATGAAGAAATACCAGATAATCTATGCTGACCCACCGTGGGAATACAATAAAGGAGTTTATCAAAAATTTAGACCAATAAATCAAGGTAAAAATAGATTTATAACTGATTTTTACTCAACAATGTCATTAGATGGAATGAAAAAACTTCCCATAGAGACTATTATAGATAGAAATTGTGTATTATTTATGTGGTTTACATATTCACATTTTTTGAAGGCTATTGAGTTATGTGATTGGTGGGGGTTTAAATATAAAACAATAGCATTTGTTTGGTTAAAATTAAGTTGTAATGGAAAATTACTTTCAAATATTGGTTCTTGGACAATGGGAAATACGGAGGCAGTTTTAATAGCAACTAAAGGAAATATGCTCCAATATAAAAAAAGAAACGATATAAAACAAATAGTCTCACCAAATACAGAATTAAGAAAACGAGGGAACAGACATTCACAAAAACCCAATGAAGTAAGAGATAGGATTGTAGAATTGTTTGGCGACCTCCCTCGCATAGAACTTTTTGCTCGCCAAAAGACAGAAGGTTGGGATGTTTGGGGGAATGAAGTAGAGAGTGATATAAACTTGGAGGCATGATGACTAAGAAGGGGAGGTTAACTCTAAAAATGATACAAGAAGCCCACAAAAAATTAAAAAGCAAAGATATTCTAAAAAACAGGAAATATATAAATCCTTGCGAAATATGTGAGAAGAACTCCCCCAAAAGTGAGGGGATATGATGGAAATTATAGAAAAAGTTTTAGGAGTATTATCTGGGGTTGGATTTTTATTTGTCGGGTTAGTTTTAATTTGGATGCAATTCAAGACTTAATCAAGGAGGACACATGAAACCTAAGATATGTGGATTTCCCAAATGCGGGACAATATTAAGCAAAGACAACAAAGGCAAGTTCTGCTGCCTTCACCACCGTATCCTTATCCAGAATGAAGTAGAATACGGCAAGAAAGGATTTTTCCAAAGATTCAAGTTAAAAAAGATACCTTTGCCAATATTCAAAGTCAAGGGGTTAAAAGAGATAGCCACTATTGAGGAATATTTGTTTACAGACAGGTTATGAAGTTAGAAGTTGAGTTCATCAGAGTATGCCCTTACTGCGGGAAGATGGCCAAAAACAAAAGAAAGACCTGCGGAAGGCCATTATGCCAATACAAACACCACTTGAAGTCAGTAAGAGATTACTGGAATAAGTATCACCGCAAGACAAACCGCGTCAATAAAGCCCACCCAAAACCCTAAAAACTATATATAGGGAGTTTTAATTGAAAAACCACTACCTGTGGTATATACTATGGGTGGTAGAGGCGTGATTTCCAAGTTCAACAATACTTTATAATATAAGGGGACTTATGGAATAGCGCCTCACTAAAATACTATGAACATACGATTGCAGAAATATAAAAAGAATCGTTTAGTAGGCATGAATCAATACAATGCTGCTAGGGCTGCTGGTTATTCGGAAGGATATTCAAGAAAAGCATGTAAGATTGAAATGTCTGCAAAAATCAGTATGGCAGATGCTTTTGAGCAAGCTGGATTTACAGATAAAAAGATTATAGAAGTTGCCTTAGAGGGCATGGGGGCTACTAAGTTATATGGGAAAGCAGGACTTGAACATGCTGATTGGTCAGCAAGACACAGGTTCTTTGAAACTGTGTTAAGACTTATGAATAAAATACAAGATGTTCCATTGATTGATCAATCTAAACATACCCACCTACATTTTCTCCAAGAAGCAATTGCCAAAGCCAATTTAATAAATGCGTATGGAAGAATTGAATCCAGAGAAACTCTCTGAGGCCATAAATAAAGCCTCTCTCAACTTGGTTTCCTTTCGTCATATTATATTAAACACAAATTCCACTGATGTTGAACCTGCAAAATTTCATTATATTTGGTCTGATTGGCTTCTAAATTCCCATGAGCACTGTGCAATAGAGGCTTTTAGAGAAAGTGCAAAAACACAATATATTCTCAGGGCATTTTTGTTGTATAGTCTTACATTCCCAAGTGAAGACAGGGATTATATTGTGTTAATCAAAAAGAACTCTACTCTTGCCGGCAATAAATTACACGAAATAGAATCGGAGTATAAGAATAATCCAATTACATTTTCTACTTGTGAAAAGATTCAAGAAGAATCTTCTGAGGCATTTAGCGTAGATGTAAAAAGGGATGGGAAAAAAGCTATTAATGTTAGAATTGAGGCTTATGGTAAAGGTGCTTCTATCCGTGGTCTTGCAAATATAGACAGAAGACCAAAAATCGTAATAATTGATGATCCTCAAGATTTAGAGGATTGTTTGTCAGAGACAGTGGTTGAAAACGATTGGAATTGGTTTTTGTCTGACGTTGTGTTTTTAGGGCAATCTACAAGAATATTTATAATGGGGAATAATCTAGGGGAAAAATGTATCATTGAAAGATTGCTCAATATAGGGGGCACATTAGAAAAGGTTAAATTTAATACACTAAGAACTCCCATTACTGATGATGAGGGTAATCCTACCTGGCCCGAGAAATACAATATAGAAGAAATAGAGAATGAAAAAAGGGATTATGAACGATTAGGAAAAGTTGATATTTGGCTTAGGGAAAGAAAATGTTTAGCTTATGACGAGAAAACACAGATTTTCCACAATGATGATTATCGTTATTTTGCTGCTCCTTTGGTGTATGATCTAATTAAGGGTTGTAATCTATATGCGACTTTAGACCCCGCTACTTCAAAGAATAAGAGCTCATGTTATCGGGCACTAGTTATAAATGCTGTGAATTGGGAGAATAATTGGTTTCTTCCAAAGATATATTTTGGGAGATGGGATTCTTTTCAGCTAATGAATATTTTGTTTGATACCCGAACTCAATGGAAAGACTACGGGTTAAGAGATTTTGGTATAGAAAAAGGGGAATATAAAGATGTCATTGAACCCTTTCTCCATGAAGAGATGAAGCGGAGGAATATATTCTTTAACATTATACCTATTGAACACGCAAAGATAGGAAGCAAATTAGAAAGAATCAAAATGCTCCAACCAAGATTTAAGTCACACTCAATATGGTTCCCTGATGATGATCCTGATTGGGTTATAGAGTTGAGAACAGAGCTTAGGGGAGTTACTAACAGTGAGATAAAAAGTCTTTTCATTGATTTAGCAGATGGTTTAGCTATGCAAGAACAAATAGCTGTT
>JAHITZ010000013.1 GCA_018817405.1 Nanobdellota archaeon | reverse complement strand
GGAATAGTGATTTTAGCGGGCTTATGATTACGTCGAAAATCAACAGATGCACCACGCGTAAAACGAAAGGACGCCCAGTTCCGAACGAAGTGAGGAATTGACGCTTCGCGTCAACCCTTTAGGGCTGGGAGGATGTCACAATCCTTGAGCCTTTTTTCATAATACCTTGATTGAAAATTAGATTGAATCCCAGTTCCATCGATCGCAACAATTTTCAAATTTTTGTAATCTGTTATTTTTCTAATTAATTTTCTTATTATGTTTGTTCCAAACATCATTAGCCAATCGTGGAATGTGCTTTTCTTTGGAATTCTTTTTAGGTGCAGCCACGATATTCGTTTACTTTCTTTTAGCTCTTTCAAAAAATCTCTGATTGATTTCTTGCTTCTTCGAAATAAAACTATTAGCAAAATACGCTGATAGTTATTGAAGTCTTTGTAACCTGTGTGATTAGAAAAAAGTGGAAGTCCTGATGAATGGAAAAGATTAATTAGATGTTTTTCTAATGTGTCATTGGGTTTAGATAGAGTAATTTGTTGAATCATGTTCTATCTAAATCTTCTTAGAATAATTATTTTTCGGTTTTAATTTTAGAACTCCGGACAAAGCTCTAAAGACCAAATATTTAAAAAAGAGATTAACCCAGTTAATCTTTCTTGAAAATTATGATGCTTTGGGATAACACTAAGAGAGTCACAGTCTTACTATGAACTTATACCTTTTTAACTTCTTCAACAATTTAGGTTAAACAAGGGGTCTTTGTAGATGCCGATTAGATACATCTTCCCTCTTTATCTTTATCTTTTGTAAACATTGGACTCATAATCACTGCCAATCCACCAACCCATGTCGCAATTCCTACACCCATAACGCCACCGCCGATATCATCATCTGTTTCAACAATTCCAGACCTTTCTTTTGATTCCTCCCAATTTTGTATGTGATAAATTCCTCCACCTATAAAAACAGCAACCCCAGCATACGCAATCACTGTTCCAATCAAATCTCTCCCGATTTTTCTAGGTCTCTTATTTACTCTGCATTCATATCTTCTAAACCTTTTGTTTTCCTCAAAATTTAGCAGAACTTTCCATTTATAAATATTTAGTTTAATGAGCTTGGTGATTAACGTATAATACTAAAGGGTAAATTCTTAAAAACCCTCTTTCTTCTATACCACAATGGAAGAAACAAAGAACTGGTATGACAAAAGCTACAAATTCATCCTCCTAATCCCCCTAGCTTTGCTCCTAATTTCAATTATTTACCTCTTTAATTTTAATTCACAGCATGGCGACGTCATCTACAAAGATGTCACACTAACAGGCGGAACAACTATCACTGTTTTTGACAGTAGCATTGGGATAGAAGAGGTAATTGCGTCTCTTTCTGAACAATTTCCAGACATAAAAGTTAGAACCATTTCTGACTTCCGAACAGGAGAACAAAAAGGTTTTATTTTAGAAACAAAAGCAGATGTAGGGGAAATAAGACCAGCACTTGAATCTTTTTTGAGTTATGAATTGACCCAAGAAAATTCTTCTATTGAATTTTCTGGAGCCACGCTATCTCAAGGATTTTATCAGCAATTAAGATTAGCAATCTTGCTTGCATTTTTATTCATGGCAATTGTTGTTTTCATAATTTTCAGGACAATTGTGCCAAGCGCAGCAGTAATTCTTGCTGCTTTGTCAGACATAGTCATGACAGTGGTTGTTATTGATTTAATAAGAATGCCCCTTTCAACCGCAGGCATTGTCGCATTCTTGTTGCTGATAGGTTATTCAGTTGATACTGACATTTTACTTACAACAAGAGTTTTGAAAAAAAGAGAAGGCGAAATAAACACTCTCCTTTTTGGAGCACTCAAGACAGGGCTCACTATGACACTTACATCCATTTTAGCAGTCTCTGTTTCACTGTTTGTAATCTACAGCTCATCAGAAGTGTTAAGACAAATGTTTACAATTCTGCTTATCGGTCTTGGCTTTGACCTTTTCAACACATGGTTTGCAAATGCTTCAATTTTAAAATGGTATGCTGAGAAAAGGGAGGCGAGATAATGAAAAATCAAAATAAAAATCACAAAAACAAATTAATTGCACAAAACCACCTTCCCTTAAGACTTATAAAACTAACTAAGGAGATACAACAATGAAAATAAAAATAGGATTTAGACTCTGGATTTTGATTATTGTCTTATTATTCTCTCTACTAGCAATAAAACCAAGTTTTGATTCTGGTGCAGTAGTCACGTCTATAGAAAAAAACTCTTCAATTTTTGAAGCAGGCTTAAGGCAGGGAGAAATAATCCAATCAATAAACGGCCACGATGTTAATAATAAAGAAGAATATTCCTCTGTTGTAAATGACCTTTTTATAGATGCTGTTGAAAAACGAGTGGATGTTACAACAAAAACTAATGAATACACAATCCTTACAAATAGGACATTAGAAATAACAGTTGAAGATGTTCCCAAAACAAAAATTCAGACAGGTCTGGATTTAAGAGGAGGAGCGCGTGCCTTGGTCCAGCCAGATGTTTCTGTCTCTGATTCTGAACTGCAAGACCTCGTGGCAATTAGCAGAAACAGGTTTAATGTTTACGGTCTTTCCGACGTAAATATAAAAGGCATTACAGACCTTTCAGGAAACAAGTTCATGTTGGTAGAAGTTGCCGGAGCAACACCTGCAGATTTAGAACAATTAATTTCCCAGCAAGGAAAATTCGAAGCAAAAGTAGGAAATGTTACAGTATTTGAAGGAGGAAATAGAGATATCAGCGATGTTTGCAGAAACGACGCCACCTGCGCCGGAATAAGGGATTGCTTTCAAACACAAGAAGGATATGTATGTAATTTTCAATTTGCAGTCTATCTTAAACAAGAAGCTGCTCAAAGGCACGCAGATGCAACCAAAAATCTTTCTTTAGACGAAACTGGCCAGTACCTAAGTGAAAAATTATATCTCTTTGTGGATGATAATGAAGTAGACTCACTTTTAATCGGAAGCAGTCTAAGAGGCCAAGTAACAACACAAATATCAATCCAAGGTTCTGGCTCTGGTCCTGCAAGAGAAGATGCAATAAAAGACACAAAAGAATCAATGAACCGGTTGCAGACAGTTCTTTTGACAGGAAGCCTGCCCTACAAGTTAGAGATTGTAAAACTCGATACAATATCACCAACACTTGGCCAAGAGTTTATAAAATCTATTTTTATAGCAGTAATCGCAGCCATCGTAGTAGTTTCATTAGTAGTTCTCGTAAGGTACAGAAAAGTAAAAGCATCTTTGGCTTTGTTAGTTACTTCCTTCTCAGAATTAATCATTATCCTCGGGGTTGCAGCATTGATACGGTGGAATCTTGACCTGCCTTCTATCGCAGGAATATTAGCTACAATTGGTACAGGGGTTGATCAGCAAATTATAATCTTAGATGAAGCAGGCCGTTCTAAGACACTAAGCATTAAAGAAAGAATCAAGAGAGCTTCAACAATTATCCTTTCAGCTTACTTAACTCTTATTGCAGCAATGATTCCTCTTTATTGGGCTGGCGCAGGGCTTTTCAAAGGATTTGCCCTAACAACAATCATCGGAGTGACAGCAGGCGTTCTAATAACCCGCCCAGCTTTCGCAGAAATAATCAAAAGACTTGAAAGTTAAAATGCCCTACGAAAAAATACCTGAGGAAGAATATAAAAACATTTTAGAAAAAATCCCTGTCTGTTGTGTTGATGTTGTATAGCAAGTGACTCAAATAACTGAACAAAAGTCACTTGCTATACTCGGGGGACATAAACAACAATGCTCAATTGTTTATGTCTCACGTTGTAATCAAAAGTAAAAAAGGAGTTCTAATCGTTCGTAGAACAAATGAGCCAGGAAAAGGAACTTGGGCAATCCCATGGGGAAGAATTTACAAAAATGAAAAGCTGGAAGATGCTGCAAAGAGAAAAGCATTTGAAGAAACAAGTTTGAAAATTAAAGTTATAAAACAATTGCGGGTTGATGAAACAATGTTTGAACAAGGACCTTTTGAAAACGTAGATACTGGCGTTCATACAATAAATATCACTTATTTAGCAGAGCCCATAGACGAAAACGCCACGATAAAACTTGATGAAACAAGTTCTGAATATAAATGGATAAACAAGTTAGAAGATGAAAAAAATATTCATCCATACCCTAAGGAAGTTTTAAAAGAATCTGGTGTTTTTGACTAAGATTCCACACTAGGGAGTATTTTTTTGTTTAATTGGATTAGGAAGAGAAAATAAGAAAAGAAAGAAAAAGAAAAAATTAATTAGTTTATTCGTTGGGGTAAATTATGAGATGCATGTCTTCAATATTATATGTTGTTATGTCATCTTCATCCATTGTGAGGTCTATCCAATTACTGCCCACAACTAAATGACCATTTCCACTATCCATACGAACTTTAATAGAACTTTCCCCTCCCTGGATGTAACCTATGTCCTGTATACGAAGAGCATATTCTCCCATATTACAAGTACTTCCTGCCACTTTATCCTCGCATTGTGTTACCCATTGACTATTAACAAACCTTTCAATATCTGTAAGATTTCTGGCACTATCAACATCATAGCGTACTCTAAATCTTATCAATTCGGGTTTGTCGCATGCAGCACAATTCATATCATTCATCTCACAAACCTCATCAGCACTACAAGCATTCGCATTAACCCCTGAAATAATCTTTGAAGCAGGACTAAACATAGCATTACCCATCACACTCACTGTAATAACCGAAGCCACAACAGCCGCAATCACAGCAACAACTATCGTCGTCCAAAGT
>JAHITZ010000066.1 GCA_018817405.1 Nanobdellota archaeon | reverse complement strand
ACCTCTGTTAAGTTTATTTAGAACAAGTCAGTTCTCACCCTGTTTGTAAACACAATGAGCGACGACTCGCTCATTTTTTTATATTCATAAAAATAGAAAAAGATTGCCGCAATTCATCCCACAGCTAAAGCAACGGGATTTGTTGCGGGACTTTAAAGTTTAAATCAAAAGCTAAAAAACTTTTGAAAAAAAATGGAAAAATTCTTGCATGGGGAAAGGAATTTTTTGAGTATCTTGAACAAAAAAAATCGTAAAGGCATTTTTGAAAACTCAAACCACGCTGTACTCTCACTACACTTCGTTCCGTTCGGGTCACTTAACAAAGAATATACGATTCAGCCCTCGGCTCGGGCTTCACCCAAATTTTTCTTCCACTTCGTTCCACTCGAGCCCTTCGGGTTGTTTAAGCCCGATGTTCGACCTGGCGGTCAAAAACCCACCCTGCTCCCTCCCAGATTCCTCGCCCCAAATAATTAGTAAACCTCAAATTTTTACTTTTTCAACAGAGCAAGAGGGTAAGAAACTTTTTATATAACGGTTTGCTATCTCGTGTATGAAAAAATTGGTGGTTGTGCTTGTTGGATTATTTATATTATTAAATTTGATAAGCATCTTTCTTGTTGTAGAGAATTTTGTTTTTTTTGACCCTGGTGATGAAGAGGACTCAGATTTTGGCACAGTTAGTTTGATTATCTTATCATCAACACCAGAAATTTATATTCATCATCCAGAGGAGATTATCTATGAGTTTGATTACAGCAATGTTAGTCTTTACCCTTTAGATTTAAACGTGTCAAGTAATTTTGGTGCTGATTATTGGTATTACGAATTGCATGATGTGAGGCATGATACATTGTATGCGCCAGTGGAGTTTACACCGAACATAACAATGAATGCTACTCGATGGGAGAATAAGCTAACGGTTTTAGGGGAGAATAGTGAAACCGATAGAAGAGCAAATGCTAGTGTGCTATTTTACATTAATGTCATCAATCATGCACCCTTGTTGGGAAATATTTCTTCTGAGTTTTTCTTTTGTGAAGAGCAGGAATTTGAAGAAATTTGGTATAATGCAACTGACCTTGACGAAGACACTTTGGGATTAAGTCTATCACCTCAGATAGATCCGTTTTTTTCTTTTCCATGGGGCACGAGCAATAACTATGTTTATGGTTATTTGGGGATGGCTGGTTGGACTTTTGCTGAGAATTATATTTATCTCGGGGCGCCTACTGGAGGCAAGTTGACTAAATCACAGGTCGGATATTATGAGAGCACTTTAAGGGTTACAGATTGTCCTGATTGCGAACCAGAAGGGCATTCAGATTCTAAAGACATTGAGATAATCGTTATTGAAACAAATAGTCCTCCTCAGATGGAAGAGGTTGAAAATCAGACAATTGACTTGGATGAAACAAATCATATACTCTACATTGAGATTAATGTTTCTGATATAGAAAGCGGAAATCAGACTTCTGGGAATTTGTCTTTTAATATTAGTTTTTTAGCTGGCGAGAGAATTTTCAATATAAGCGAATTTGGAGTGATTAATTTTACGCCTGATTCGTCTCATGTTGGGAAGTATGCGGCCAGAGTTTGTGTGAGTGATTTAGGTTTGCCTTTACATCGGGTCCATGAGAATATTAGTTTATGTGAAGAGGGTGCTGCTGACAATAAAACATCTTGTCAAGATTTTAACTTAACAATAACAGAGGATGTGGTTGTTGTTACTCCTCAAGGCGGAGGCGGGGGTGGAGGCGGGGGTGGTGGTGGCGGGGCTTGCGCTTCTATTTGGAACTGTGATGATTGGGCAGTCTGCAAAAACGCACTCATTGGCCTTGAAATAGGAGAGCTAGTTGGAGAAGACTACAGGAACTTGCAACTTGAATGTGCAGCGAATTATCTTGATGAGGAGACATGTGGTTATCAGACCCTATATTGTTTGGATGTAAATAATTGTACTAAGGAAACTTACAGACCTGAAGATTTACAAGCATGCCATTATACAGAAAATCCAACTTGTTTTGATAAAATTAAGAATTGTCATGAAGGGGCTTGTGAATTTTTGGTTGATTGTGGTGGTCCATGCCAGAAATGCCCTACATGTTCTGACGGAATACAGAATCAAGGAGAGGAAGATGTTGATTGTGGTGGACCTTGTCCTGTGCAATGCCCTGTTGAATTACCTGCTGGGCCTGTGTTCCTTTCTTCTTTGATGGTAATTGTTTCTGTTATCTTGCTTGTGATAATTGCAGTATTAATTTATAAAATATATAAAAATGCAAAAAAAGTTAAGTGAGGATGTTGTGGAGAGGAGGTATAAGATATGGAAAATGTGTTAACTACACCCTTCAACCAGGCATTATCACAATTGCTCAAGCATATAACTAATTAAGATTCCATGATAATTTAAAGGGAGGGGTTGGATAACATTGAGGCTTTTTTGGATATAAATTTTTTAGTTATGTGTTGGGGAAGTACAAAACACTAAAATTTAAATAGAAAGGGATTTGCTTTTTATAATGAAGAGTGATAGTTTGCTGAAGGTCTTGTATGTAGTGCTGGTTTTTTTAGTCGGTTTTATAATCGGGCAAGTGTGGAATGGCTATGCAAATGGGGGGATTACTGGTTTTGCTATAGATGCGCCATCTGACTTTATTGACAATAAAGATATTATTATTTATCCTGACGAAGTTGTTATAAAGATAACTGGGGCAAAATTGAGCAATTATGATTCGACTGGGAGTATGTTGCCCACCTTGGGAAATGGGATGAATGGAATCACTGTTACTCCTGAGTCAGAGGATGACATCGAAGTAGGAGATATTGTTAGTTTTAGGAAAGGAAATGATTTGATCGTGCACAGGGTTATTGAAAAGGGTGTTGATGAGCAAGGAATTTATTTTATCACAAAAGGTGATAGTTTTCCGACTGCTGATGGAAAAATAAGGTTTAGTGAGATAGAAAGGGTTTTGGTGGGGTTGGTTTATTGAATTAGGAATCTTTTTGTAGAATTTAGGGATAGATAAGGGGGTGTTTTTATGATATTCGAAAATGACGTCCTTGTTCTATTGCTCTAGCAATATCATGGAAGTCTATATATTTTTTAGGCTCCATCTCTTCCAAGCTTGTAGGCATACCAACATATAAGGGGAAATTAGGACACTCTCTTCTGGTTGATTCTTCTTTTCCAAGTAAAATTAATGTATCGCCACAGGTTGTTATATCGGTCGGTTTTTCTAATGGTGTGAAGATTCCATTAGTCATAACCCAATTTGAAACGTCTGGATTTCCTGACCAGGGTTCAATACCCTTAAATCCAAATACGTCAATTATTCTATAGTTTGTTTTTTCCCTAGCATTAATCTTCCCCTGTCCAGTCTGTCCCCACATTACTGCAATTGCGTAATCGTGCTCTTTTAAATTGTCCCCAAGGTATTTTGTGTATGAGTCATGAAAGTAAAGAGCAGCATTCATGGCGTCTCCACCAAAGATTTCATTAAAGCCAGCTCTATGAACATAAGCTCTCACTGGAGGTGTTTCTTCCATCATATTTATTCTTGCTACAAAAGGACTTTCTGTTTTTACCATAAACTCCTCACAAACAGACCCTATAAAAATCTATCGAAAGTAAAAACCAAGGGATTATTTACTTTGATTTTTTAAGAAGTGTTACACTTTTGCAACCTCTCTCTCCAAGCACGTCGCGATAACAAGAACTCACAAACCAAGCTCTTTCTTTATCTTAGCCAAATACTTTTCTAAATCTTGATAACCTTTTTTTCTATCAAGCAAACAACAAAGAATGATGCTCGGTTCGATTATTACGTAAATTAATCTAGTCTCTTTTTGTTCAATTGAAAATCTCACTCTGAAAACTTTAGAATATTTTTTTGAACGAATCCTTTTATACCTATATGGATTTTCCTTTATTAATCTTATTTTATCATAGATGATTCTTTTTGATTTCTTATCTAACTCAGAAACTTGTTCTTGAAAGAGTTTTAATGCTTTGATTTCATAATTCATTCTAATAGGGTTTTGTTTATTTCTTCTTCAGAAACCACAACCTTTTTCTTGAGAGATAACTCTATCAGTGTATCTATTAATTCTATTTCTTTGTCGCTAAAGTTTTCATCGAATTCATTATCTTCAAATACTTTTTCCCTTAAACTTTCTGAAGCAAGCTCCTGCAGATTTCTGTAGCCATAATTTTTTGCATAGCTTTCAGCAGCCAATAGTAAATTCTCTGGTAATTTCAGATTAATTTGTTTTGTTTCCATGGTACTGATAGATATCTTTAGATATTTAAGGTTTTTGGTTTAGAAAAGGATTTGTAGTGTCCGCTATTAATGTTACCTTGTGGTTCTAAGTTGTTCATCATTTTTATTTCTTTCTCATCTTTTCTAGGAAAGCCTGATGTGGGGTTCGGAGTTTACCATTGGTCAAACCAGAATGTGGTCGCTTGTAGTT
>JAHITZ010000065.1 GCA_018817405.1 Nanobdellota archaeon | reverse complement strand
TAGAACAAGTCAGTTCTCACTATGTTTGTAGATACAGTGAGCGACGACTCGCTCACTTTTTTATATTAATCAAAATAGAAAAAGATTGCCGCAATTCATCCCACAGCTAAAGCAACGGGATTTCTTGCGGGACTTTAAGAATATTTCTCCTGGTGATCTTATTGTGACTGCTCATGCCATAAGACATTAGTTATAATTTCTTGCCCCTTGCTCTTTTAACACAATAGGACTTCGTCCTTGATGTAATTTGTCCTTTTTTTTCAACCCAATGGGACGCTACGCTTTCGCCCTCTGCTCACCTTCTCATAACAGCACAGTTCTAGATAATATTAACAAACAACATCAAAATCCAAACTCAAAATATTTATAAATACTAAATCCATCATAATCTAATAAAATGAGGGCAATAATACTAACAATATTTATACTTCTCTTGCTCTTTCCATTAGCCTCTTCCATAGACACCGAAATAACTGTGAAAACCCTACCCGCTCATACTGTGTATATCACACCCACTGACCAATCAACCGGTGACTCCCTCATAGCACCACAAAAAACACGGGCAGACTATAAAGGCGAAGCAGAGTATACATTTTCAGGAGACCAAAATGTGTTTGGCCTTCTTGTTGTTGTTAAATGGTTTGAAGAGAGAAAGTTCCGGGAAAGACTCGGCCCTTATCCTGCAGGAGAGCCAATTTACATCGAATTATTACCAGACGATTATGTTGATTATTATGAAGAAGCATCTGCCCCTGAGACTCCCACAGTTCCAGAAACAGACTTAAACGAATCAGATAATTCTACATCATCGAATGATACAGTAGATGAAGAACCAGAAAATTCTACTGAAGGAATAAGCAACGAGGCAGTAATTACGGGAGGTGTGATAAGAGATTCTGATTCATATAACAACATCTTAAAGATCTCTTATTACGTAATCGGAGCAATTTTAGTGTTTGGAGTCGTTGCTTTCTTCGTGGTTGCAATAATGAGACGAAGAAAATCCGGCAGCCAGTACGGAATGAAGCCAGTAAAACTAAAAGGCCCCCCACCAGGTTCTGATTTTGGTTATAATCCCTCAACAGATGTAGAACTATCAAAAATTAGAAAAGAAATAAGTTTTGTAGAAAAAGAAATAGATGAATTCAGAAAGAGCGGCACAATACACGAAGCACAAAGAAAACTCGCAGAGAAAAGGAAGGTCTTGGAAGAGATGAAAAAGAGAGAAGGGTAGGATACAAGTTCTATGTTAACACTTGGTAGTTTTTTATACATAAGTTAAATGGATACAAAAATATCATAAAACACCCTTTACAGTCTATTTTGAGTTATAATTAGGGTTTCGGATTGTAGTAAACCAACTTAATTCTTCGGTTTCTCGTTGTTGATTTACTACTAACGGAGCAACAAAACTGCCTAAATATTTTATTGGTCTGTTATTAGCTAAATTAAAAAGAATAATCAAACTCCCACCAACCTCGGCCCCTCTGCCCTATCTTCAACAACAAAACCCTTTTCCCGAATCCTTTCCCTGAACAAATCAGCTTCTTTCCACATTTTCGCTTTCCTCAACTTTTCTCTTTCTTCAACTAATTCTATAACTTCCTCAGGAATCTTTGTCTTCTTCTCAACCATTTCCTTCACATCCAATCCGAGAACAGAATCAAACTTCTCCAACAAATTCAATTTCTTCTTAGGAGAAAAATCAAAATCATCCAGCATTTTCCAAACAACTTGAATTGCCCTCGGCAGATTCAAATCGTCATTCAGTGCCTCCAAAAACTTCTTTTCATACTCCTTGCTTTCATCCAATCCCTTATGTTCTTCCTTCCTCAACTCAGAAACCTTTCTCTTCATCTTTTTGTAAGCATTCTGAGCTGCATCCAAATTTTCAAGACTAAAATGCAAGGGTTTTCTATAATGCGTCAGCAAAGACAAGTATCTAAAATCCAAGGGATTATATCCTCTCCTAACTAACTCAGACAAAGTAAAAATTTCTCCCTTAGATTTTGACATTTTCTCTCCTGAAAACATCAACCATCGCCCATGCAACCAATAATTCACAAACTTCTTTCCAGTCGCAGATTCACTTTGTGCAATTTCATTTGTATGATGCACAGGAATATGCTCTTCGCCCCCTGTGTGGATATCAAATGTCTTTCCTAAATATTTCATTGACATCGCCGAACATTCCAAATGCCAACCTGGAAAACCCAAACCCCACGGCGACTTCCACTCCTGCTGTCTCAACCCAGGTTCCTCACTAAACTTCCACAATGCAAAATCAATTTTATTTTTCTTCTCTCCACGAGAAATTCTTTTCCCAGACTTTAATCCCTTAATTTTCAACTTCGCCAATTCTCCGTAACTCTTAAATTTTGCACTGTTAAAATAAATACCATCAGAAGTCTTGTAAGTGTAACCTTTTTTCTCCAACTTCTTTATCAACTCAATCTGCTCTTTAATGTGCTTGCTCGCCAGTGGCCAAACATCTGCCATAAGAACATTCACTCTTTTCAAATCCTTAAGAAAAACATCCAAATAAAGTTTAGCTATTTCGCTTGCCTTTTTACCCTGCTCACGAGCAGCCTTTTCAATTTTATCCTCCCCTTCGTCCTTATCAGAAGTCAAATGTCCTACATCTGTCACATTCACAACATGCTTAACTTTATAATCATTAAACTGCAAAACTCTCTTCACAAGGTCAGCAAAAATGTACGAACGCAAATTGCCAATGTGCTGATACCAATAAACCGTCGGTCCGCATGAATACATTCCCGCATGTCCTTTCTTTATCGGCTTGAACACTTCTTTCTTCCGCGTTAGGGTGTTGAATAATTTTAGTTCCATGAGTGTTCAAACACTAGAACCTATATAAATATTCTCAAAGATTATTCTCCTTCATTAAAATCTTCCGGGTTAAGTTTCTTAAGCATGTCCGGAAATCTAGATATAAATTGGCTTCCTCCTTCCGGAAAATAATATCCATTTAATCTTCTATCTGAGTATAGATAGGGTCCATAAAGGCTATCCTCTCCCCTCCATAAATTCCCTCTAGTAAAACCGATTACGTCTCCTTCTTCAAACATGCTCTCAGCACACTCTTTTGAATGACCGCCATTTACAACATTAATCACAACAACATCACCGTGTTCTGTTCTTGTTCTAAACTGAAGGTTTGATTCCCCAAGAGTCATAGTTTGATTTGAATAAGCACGAGAAACAAATCCATCAATGTGCTTTTCACCAACTTTCACAACCCCAGGGTCGCGATATGTTTCTTCAAGAATCTCTGCTTTTACATAAGTCCAGCAATTATTAAAGTCCCGCAACAAATCCCGTTGCTTTAGCTGTGGGATGAATTGCGGCAATCTTTTTCTATTTTGATTAATATAAAAAAGTGAGCGAGTCGTCGCTCACTGTATCTACAAACATAGTGAGAACTGACTTGTTCTAAATAAACTTAACAGAGGT
>JAHITZ010000012.1 GCA_018817405.1 Nanobdellota archaeon | reverse complement strand
TATTGATCTACTAAGACAGTGTGCTAGTCGGCAATGAATTAGGATTTAGTTTCAATATCTCTTACTTATCCTCAAATAATTTTTCTAATTGTTTCTTGATAATAATTTTTGTTGTCACGGTAACATAATTATGATTAAGCAAATTATATCTTTCAAAACAATAACTTTAAAAACAATCCATCCTCAAATTAGATATAAACAACGACCCTTTCACAGATCAGTGCAAGGTGAGTTTCTGTCAATTTATGACCAATGCGCCCATCAGCGATTGCATCCTGATCAAAGAACAATGAAATTACCAAAGGAAACAAAGAGATACTGCCCGTATTGCAAAAAGCATACTTTGCAGTCAGTCGGAACAGCAAAGCAAAAATCTCGTTCTGCAGCCCATCCGCTTTCAAGAGGTTCAAGCATCAGAGCAAAAGCTCGCGGACTAAAATCAGGAACGGGCAATAAAGGAAAATGGGGATCTAAACCAGCAGTCAAATTATGGAAACGAAAAACTAAAACAACAAAAAGAATAACAGTCCAATACACTTGCAAAACATGCAAAAAAACAAAACAGATAAAAAAAGCAATTCGTGCAGGAAGAATTGAAGTAGGTCAATCTGTGACAAAGTAAAATCAAAATGGCCCAGAAACAAAAAACAAAAACAAAGAAAAGCGTGAAGAAAAGCTTTTTCGAAATTGAAGCACCAATAACATCAACAAAAATCTACCTCTACGCTCCAAGCAAAGAAGACCTAGAAGGGAAAACAGTAAAGCTAGACCTGACAAAAACCCTCCGGGGAAAAAGCCTCGAACTTAAGCTAAGAATCAAATCTTCTAACGAAAAGCTTCAAGCCTTTCCTGAAAGCGTAGAACTCATGGGGTCTTATATTAGAAGAGCCATGAGAAAAGGCACAGACTACTCTGAAGATTCTTTTGAAACAGAATGCAAAGATTCCCTCGTCGTGGTAAAACCATTAATAATTACACGTAGAAGAGTCCCTAGAGCAGTATTAAGAGCACTGCGGGAAAACGCAAAAAAACATCTCATAGCACACATCAAAACAAGAAACGCAGAAGAAATCTTCTCAGAAATAGTTTCCAACAAACTCCAGAAAAATCTCGCAGTCAAATTAAAAAAAGTCTATCCTCTTGCCTTGTGCGAGATTAGAGTTTTCAAGATCATCAAGCCTCTTGAGAAGAAGGAAGAGAAAGAAAAAGATTCTAAGGAAAAGTAACTACGCCACTGCCTGCGGCACAGAACGAATAAGGTCAAGTGGTACAAAACTTTCTCCTCTTTCATACTTTCCAACACCAAGAATTGCAGAAGCAAGCGAATCAGGCGTATAAAATCTCTCTGGAGAGATATTGGTTAGGTCATCAACAGACAACCACTCTAATCCCCTCAACTCTCCAGATTGTATAAACTCTTCTCTCGGAGATAAATCCTCATCAGCGACTACAGCAAATGCAGGTAAAGACGTAACAAACCGACCACTGGGTGTTCTCTTGGTAAATACTGCAACAAACCCTCTTAAATTCTCGCCTAAATTCCTACCAACCTCTTCATAATTTTCCCTGAAATATTCTTTCAATAAAGCAGGGTTCTCGACTTTCCCGCCAACATTATTGTAAAGTCCGTCTCCGCGCACGACAAAACAAACCCTGTGAGTAAAAGGATTGTAAATAACAGTGCTCGATGCGGTAATCTCTCCAGATTTACCTCGCAAATTCTCTGAAACAAACCTGTTTATTGCTACAGGAGCAATAAAACCCAAATCAGCTCTCGGGCCAACATCTAAATCTTTCAAAGCCTCAAGAAGATCAGGCGTATTCACGGCGTGTCTGCCAGAAAGTATCTCTTCCCTCCCAATCCAATGCAACCCCTTCCCTCCCGACCCCACACTAGCATATGCACGAAAATTAAGATTTAATCCTATAAACTTTCCAGAAGGACTAACGCCTGAATAAACCCCATTAATCGCATAAGGGTGAATTAACAGACCGTGCTGCTCACAGACTCTATCTGCCAAACCCTCAACCACGCCCTTCCCCCAATCAATTTTATCGCTTCCTAACAAAGACAGACCCCGCATACTTTCTTTTACCAAAACCTGTCCCCCGCCCCTTCCGGGCCTCCACACAACTGCACTTAAGACACTGCTTACCGTTCCTGCCATAAAAATGGCTAAACATAAGACTATAAAAAAATATAGGTAATAGCCCCCTCGTTTGACCACATTTAGGCGAGCGATATCCATGATTTGAATAGCCCCACCAGGATTCGAACCTGGGCTTTCGGGCCCAAAACCCGACGTCTTTGACCACTGGACTATGGGGCTAAACATAAATTAACAAGAAAGTTTGTTTATAAGTTTTTGTTTTTTATAGAGTATCTCTGATGGGAAGAAAATTCCAAGCAGAATATTTTTTGCAACAAATTACCTGGTTGTGCACAGTAAAAAATTTAGCACGAAAATTGTGCACAACTCAGACCAACAGGCGGGCGGGAGGGTACAAAAATGTTCTGCAAAAAGATTTATTAGAGATACTCTTTATCTTTCAGGAGAACAAAAATATTCTACTACCCGTAGTAATGCTCTTGTTTAAATTCTGTTTGACAGTTAAGGAATCATAAATCGCGTTTTCCTGCATAGAAAAACCAATAGGAGATTTAGAGTTGGAATTGACAGTTACAGAACCCCTGTCTGGCTTCAAAAAACCGACTAAAACCTTAACAAAAACACTTTTCCCTGCTCCAGATCTTCCAACAAGACCAATAATTTCTCCTTTTTTTATATCAAGAAAAACATCGTCAAGAATTTTCTTTCTTCTAAAGGATTTCGAAATTCCATCTACTAAAATCAAACTCATGAATCAAAAAGAGCAAGGTTGTTTATATTTCTTTCCAATCAATACTTCTCTTTATACCTTCCTCGCTTCTCAACTTTCTCCAACCTCTTCATCACCTCATCAAATCCCTTTGAAATTTTATAACCCTTCAAAATCGCTGAAAAAAATTCTTCCCATTTCTTGAAATGCTTTGCCTCCAGCGCCTGCTTTATCAAATGCAAATCAACAGCCTTGTCCTCCACGCGACCATTACCAAACCCTAAACCAAAATCAATAAAATAAAGTTTACCACCACTCTCTGCAGAATTATTCTCACAAAAACTAGAATCAACATCATCTCCATTATCTGTTTTTCTATTAATTAAACGAGCGGAGCGAGTTCTACCAATAAGACTCGAAGAGTCCAATTTCCCCCCTTCAACCCAAATCATATTACTCGTAGTCAAGTCCCCGTGAATAATATCTGCATCGTGTAAAACAGCAATATTCCTTCCAATCGCAACACAAACCTCCCGCCAATTCTTCATTTCATCCAATCCCTCTGACAATTTAATCCCTGAGATAAACTCCATATCAATTTCCTTGGTCTTCTCATCAACCTTCAAAACCTTTGGCACATTAATTATCTTGCCAGCCTTTTCCAATAATTTTGCTTCACGTTTTGTTCTCCTTTTTCGCAGAGGTTCATCTATCTCCTTAATTCTATAACCTTTCGCAACTCGACGCTTAATTAGGGTTGAACCTTTCTTAATTAATATCGCTTCTGCTCCCTGCTGGATAATTTCTTCTTGTGTCATAACGTCTTTATCACCTTTAAAGAAAAAATATCTTCTTTAATCCCCATTCGTTTTGCTATTTTCCTGGCTTTCATCTTTCCACCAGTCTGCTCAAAAACTTTGCGCAAATTCCTTTTAAGTTGATTTTTACGAAGCTTTTTCAAAAGATGAAAAGGTCCCTCAGCCTCTTTCTCAGTTGGAGGTTTAAATCCATGAGAAACAAATCTCACACAAGCATAAAGTTGAGCCGGATGAATATAAGCGTTAACACTGATTTGCCTATTCCTAATGTCCTTTTCTGCATTTTTCACAGAGATTATACTTTTATACCAATCTCCAGAAAAAACTTTCTCTAAAGGCAAAGCAAAGCCATTAATAGTAAAATTCGCATTTTTCTGCAAGCTTTTCAAAATATTTTTCTCAGCAGAAAAATGAATATCAATAAAAACAAAATCCTTAAGCTCCTTAGCTCCTGTGGACTTTCTTTTCTTAACAACTCTCTCATTTTTTCTATTCAATTTCCCATAAACAAATCCTTTTTTCCGCAGATTTGAAATGAACTTTTTAGGACTCCCCCCGATATAAACATCATAATCCCTCGAAGGCAATTTCTTTTTAAAATATTTATAATAAAGTGAATTTCTAATAGCTCCTCCAACAAGATGAATCTTAGTTTTCTTTGGAATGCAAGAAACAACCTCTCTAAATATTTCATTAGTTTTTTTATCATGCATAAAAACAGGAAGTTTATTTTCAACCATTTTAAAACCTCATCTTCTTCCCAAACTTCCGCGCCATCTTCATCATTGTCTTCTGATCCATCTTCCCTTCCATCATCTTCCCCTGCTCTTTCATCATTTCGCTCAACATCTTCCACTGCTTAATTAACATCCTAATCTCTGAAGTAGAACATCCGCTCCCGTGGGCAATCCGCTGAATCCTAGACGTCTGCTTCTCCAACACAACAGGATTCTCAATCTCTTCCTCTGTCATCGAATTAATCGCGTGTTTCCATTTCTGCACTTTTGCCTGCTGCTCTTCTATTTTTCCTTCCCCAATCTTATCCTTAACCTTCCCCAAACCAGGAATCATCCCCATAATTTTATCCATCGAACCAAGACCTTCCATACTTCCAAGCTGCGTCTGTAAATCACGAAGAGTGAACTTACCTTCCTGCAACTTTTTCTGCTGCCTTTCAATCTCTTTCTTATCCATAACAGAATGAATCTTCTCCATCAACGACTTCAAATCCCCCATCCCCAACAACCTGCTCAAAAAAGCTTCAGGATCAAACGACTCCAAATCCGACGGCTTCTCCCCAGTTCCAATAAACACAACCCCCACATCAGACTCGTAACACGCAGTCAATGCCCCTCCCGCCTTCGCAGTAGAATCCATTCTCGTAATAATAACCCCCGAAATATTAGCAGAATCCTTAAATGTCTGCGCCTGTTTTTTCGCAGCCTGCCCAATGTCAGCAGCCATCACAAGAAAACTCTCGCTCGCCTTAACAACTTTAGAAATTTTCTTTATTTCCTCAACAAGCTCGTCATCCAGCGCATCCCTTCCCGCCGTATCAACCAAAACCAAGTTATACTTCTTAATCTCTTTCTCATAACTCTTCCAAATCTTCAAAGGGTCCTTCTCCTTGGGCGAGATAAAACACTCAACCCCAACTTTCTTGCAAACCTGCTTCAACTGCTCTGGCGCAGCAGGCCTATGAACATCCAACCCAACAGCACAAACCTTTCTTCCACGTTTAGAATAATACGCAGCCAGCTTGCCAATCGTCGTGGTCTTCCCAGCTCCGTAAAGTCCAACCATCATCCATGTCTCTTTCTTCCCAAGCACCAACTCTCTGCTCTTCCCCAAAATCCTAATCAGCTCATCATGCAGCAACTTAATAACATGCTCTTTCTTCTCAACTCCCTTCAGCCTCTCGCTCATCGCCTCCTCCCGCAACTTCTTCGAAATCTCCATAACCAAACCAACATTCACATCTGCCTCAATCAACGCCCGTTGCAAATCCCGAACAAGAGAATCAACAAGATTCTTGTCAAGAAAAACAGCATTCGCTACCCGGTCCGTAACCTTCCGCAACGTCGAAGACAACTTATCTAACATAAAATAACAAGCAAAACAAAGGTTAATAAAGTTGTTGTTTCAGTAAATCCAAACCGGATACTTATCACTTGCAGGATGCGTAGTAAGCCTCATCACAGAACCACTACTAGAATCCATTACCAAAACATCATCAAGACTGTTTTGAGGATCTGGTGCTTTGTAATACGCTGAAAAAACAATAAACTCTCCATCTGGAGAAAAAGAAGGCAAAAATTCTGCCCAAGCTGTGTGACCACCTGCTTCGCTTAAATTTGTATTGCCTGTGCCATTCCTCCTAACATTAAATATGTGCCATACTCCATTTCCCCAGTTTTCGCTTTGATTACTCATCATTCTTTCATAAACAATCCACTCATCATCTGGGCTCCAACTAGGATCATAATTACCCGGAGGAAAATAGTAGTTCGAGGGTCCGTCCCCACCATCATAAACCTCGACAATGTCGCCACCAGTAATGTTCATTTTTTTCAAAACAAATCTTGGAGTCTCAGCATCTAGATAAGTAAACACAATCTCCTCCCCAGAATGAGACCATTCAGGATCTCCTTCGACTACAGTCTGTGTATTTGTCAACCGCGTTAAATTAGTACCCTCGCGCCGTATTTTGTAAATATCGCTTTGCTCTTCTCCTTCGAGTTTCATAAGAAACACAATCCATTCTCCATCAGGAGTAAAGCTATCTCCCTCAGCATGATTATCAATATCAGTAAGTCTGGTTTCTTCCCCTGTCTCCAAATCAATCACCCAAAGCGCTCTTCTATCTTCATCTCCTAATCCTTGAGGACCGTCTGTATCAATCTCTGCTCTAGAAGTAACAATATACCTTCTAGAATTATCAATCCCTGTAATAAAATGATGCTTGTCTGTAAAAGTAATCCTCTTTTGATTGCGCCCATCAGGTTCCATAGAATATATCTCTGTTCTCCGTGTTCCAGTAAGACAAATAAAATTTCTGCTGTAGGAGACAACGAACGTATCCTCTTCAAAGGCCTATTGTAATATCTTCGCCAATCATCCCACACCTCTTTCGCACTCCCGTCTGAATTCAACAACCCAGAACTAATAAAAAACTGCTCAGAATCATATGCATCAAGACAAAGCGGATCGTAACAATCATGCATAAACCACCAAATAAGCAATTCTGCTTCAAGTTCATTCGTCTCTTCAAGTAGAAAGTTCAAAAACAATTCTTGCTCTTCTTCAGTGCTATAATAAGTTGAATTAGTCGGCCAACCACTCTCACTAATAACAAGAGACATAGCAGTATGCTCCCTAACCCGAGAATAATAATCTTCCGGAATATCCACAAATTCATCGAAACAAATTCTCGGATAACTAGAAAGTCCAATAAAATCAGATCCAGAAAAATAATCTAACAACTCAAACTGCGTGCCTTCTTCTTCGCTACAATTACTCAATCAATCATACTGAAAAGTCGTTCCAATCTTAATTTCCAGACTATCTTGTTTAATAAACTCAAAAGTCTCATCATACAAACTCAAGAAATTCTCGTAGTCCCATGAATTATCAGCAGCATAAGTATTAACTTCCATGCCCAACGTCAAATACTCTGGTTGAATCTCGACAGCAACTCTCTTCGCATAATTCTTAAACGCTTCCCGCACAAGAGGATTAGCAAAACTCTTATCATCCCACGGAATACTCTGATCTATCAAAGACCTATCCGTCCCTTCCAATACATTAATGTTCACATAAAAATCAAACCCATAAATATCAGATATATTCTTCCACAACATCAACTCATCAAAAAGGGAATCATCAACACCCCCCCCCCAACCCTCTGTATACTGAGACCAGTTAACATTACTAACAAACATAAGATAATCTGCATTCTCGCTCGCAATTTCCAAAGAAGCAAACAGATCAGATTGATTTGTAAAATTAGTCACGCTCAAAAAACCCAAATACTGCGACCTCGTAGTCGACTCAAGTTCAGGCTCGGCTTTAAAAGAACCTGTTCCTTTAGAAGCAGAAATCTCAGTCGGCGGCCCCTTCATAATCTCATTTTGGCTTCCAACAACAACTAAAATAACAACCAAAACAACAATCAAGACCCACCATTTTTTATTCATAAAACATTCAACACTTCTTGACTTATAATTATTTCCAAAAACCATATAAATTCCCTTGTCTTCAAAATAACATGACAGAATGCAAAAAACCCTCAAACCTCAAACACTGCAACTGCTCTTACCCTTGCGATAAAAAAGGAACCTGCTGCGACTGCCTTCGTTCCCACTTAAAAAACAGAGAACTCCCAGCCTGCTGCTTTCCCAACGACATTGAAAAAACCTACGACCGCTCGTTCGAAAAATTCGCTCAGTTAGTGAAAGAAGGGAAAGTTTAAATAACATTAAATAACATTAAATAACATTAAATAACCCCACTCCAAAACTAAAAGTTTATTAATATTAAATAACTTTAATGAACATTCCAAAAAGATGGCACTAAAAACATTCAACATTGATGCAGAAACTTATAAAACATTCTCAGAACACTGCAAGAAAGAAGGCCTTTCCATGTCAAAGAAAGTAGAGAACTTCATCCGCGAAGAAATCGACAAGCTAACAAAACCCCAAGCATACCAACCCCCCACCCCAAATCCAAGACCTCCAAAAAAATCCCCCACACAAAATAACGAACACCCAATGCACAAATACTGCTAACTACTTCTCATTTCTTAAATCCTGCAAGAATGAATTACAGACCTCACTGATAGCAATGAGCCAGAAGCAATGCCTCTGATATAATCCTCAACTACATCCAATGTTGCTCTTCCCGACCGTAACTTTCCTGAGCTATGTAACTCCCTTATTTCCTCCAAAGTCATAGGTTTAACATCTGCAATATCAGAATCCCGCAAAGCCCTAAGTTCGCCATGCTCTATTTCTTCAGTTGCCAAAGCGAGATTATTAATAAAATTACCATGTAAGCTATTGAAACTATAAACGCCAACAAAATGAACTGGCACAACGGTCAATCCTGTTTCCTCCCTGACCTCTCTAGCGCAAGCATGCAAATAATCAGAATCACTTAGATTTAATCCGCCCCCTGGCTGATTCCACGTCCCAGTGTCTCGTTCCTGCACCATAACAAAACGCCGAACATCACTTATAGAATAACGAAACGGAATGACCATTGAAGTCGTGGCATAAATAGTGGGCTTCTTCATAGACCCCCCTCATAAAAGCCTTATAAAAATTTTGCTGTTTTGTAAAGACATCATCCCGAAGCCCTATTAGTTACTTCTCATTCCAATCAACCCGCGTGTTCTCCCTACTCGCATCCTCTGTCGTAAACCCTTGTGGATACCTTGCCGTTAATTTCTTAAGATTATTATCTAAAATCTCTTGCATATCCCAATCAAAAAAATTACAAATCATCGCAGCATACCATAAAGTATCCCCAATATTCTCCTTAATACCCTCCTTCTGATCGTTATCGTGCGCAAACGTTTTCTTTATGCACCCCGCCACATCACCCGCCTCTCCAGCAATCCCCAACCCCCAAGTCAAAATCTCCTTCTCCCGCGTCTCAAAATTTTTAGCAGTAAGCTTGCACAAATCCTGATATTCTTTTAAACTCATTCAATAATTCAATAATAAGATTATAAAAAGATATCCCTACTAAATTAAACACTACGATTACAGATAAAATCAAACACCTTTGGAAATTCCCTTCTTGTAGAATTCATTGATCCCCTATCCCAAAGCTGCCTTTCGGTCGGCAACCCAAAACCAATCCAATTTAAGAACCTCCTCCCCGCTTCAAGAAACTTTATATAAGTTTTACTCTTATCCCATTCATTACTTAACCCTTGAATGTACCTACAAATATAATCAACTCTGTATTGGACGGGGGAATGCGAATCGCGAAGCATATCGTCTACTACCTTCGTAACATCCCTGAATACGCCAGGATTCCTCCGCGCATAATCCATCCTAATTCTGTTGACTTTCATAATTTCCAATCCTTATCTTATTTTTTAAATCTTTCTAAAATCACTCCAAACCCAAACCCTCAAACACATTCTTCTTGCTAAACTCCTCCAAATCAACATACTTCTGCCCAACCCCTAAATAAAAAATCGGCTTCCCAGTTACATAACTCACAGACAAAATCGTCCCAGCCTTTTCATCAACATCTGCTTTCGATAAAATTATCCCGTCAATCCCGACAGTTTCATTAAACGTTCGTGCCTGCTCAACAGCGTCATTCCCAGTAATTGACTCTCCAACAAAAATCTTCAAATCTGGTTTTGAAACCTTAACAATCTTCTCCATCTCTTTCATTAAATTCTGCTTAGTATACATCCGCCCCGCCGTGTCAATCAAAACAACTTTCTTCTTATGCTTCCTAGCAAAAGCAATTGCATCAAATGCAACTGAAGCAGGATCCTTGCCATAATCTCCTTTTACAATCTCAACTCCGATTTTAGTAGCATGAGTCTCCAATTGCTCAATACTCGCCGCACGGAAAGTATCCCCTGCCGCAAGAACCGGCTCAATCCCTTCCTTCTTCAGCTTCCAAGCCAACTTCGCAATACTCGTAGTTTTGCCCGAACCATTAATCCCAAAAAACAAAATAACAAATGGTTCCTTACTCTCCTTTCTCTTTATCTTTTCAATCAAACCCCCTCCTTCTATCAAAACACCATCAATCGCATTCTTCAAAGCCCCGAGAATCTTTCCCTCAACTTCTTTCTTAGAAAACTTCTTCCCAACCAAATCACCTTTCAAACTCTCTTTAATCTTATCAACAACTCCAAGTGCAACATTGTTCTCAAGCAAAGTCATCTCAATTTCATCAAACACAGAATCAAAATCCTCTTCCTTCAATTCCGAAGTCGTAAGCTTCCTCGCAAGAAAACCAAAAAAACTTTTTTTCTCTTCAACTGCCTTTTCTTCAACCTCTTCTTCTGTCTCCTCTCCAAGTTCTTCAGCTCTTTTCTGGATTGCCTCGACATCAGGTTCATATTTCTGCGTGCCTGTCTTAAACTCAACAGGCACCTCCTCCAATATCGCGTCAGCCTTCTCCTTCAAATCCTCTTCAACACCTTTCTCAATAACCTTCTCTTCCTTAATCTCCTTCTCACGTTTTGAGGCGGGCGGGCGGGCACCTTTTTCTTCAGAAACTTTTTCCTTTTCTTCCTCCTCAGCCTTCTCTTCTTTAATCTTCTTAACTTTTTTTTCTACTTCTCTTTCTTCACGCTTTACAACTACCTTATTCGATTTCTTCTGCTTCTCCGGCTCTTCCTTTCCTTTCCTAAACCAACCACTAAGCTTTTCCCTTAATTTGCCAAACATGAAATTCCTAGAAAAACAAGATTTATAAAATGAACTGTTCAACCGAAATTGAACAAAAAGCCAGATTTATAAACCCTAATTAATTGCCAAAGTAATGAAGTATTACCCAAAAACACTAGCTCTTCTTGCATGCCTCATCGTTTCCCTAAACCTTGTCTCAGCAACATACCTCTCGGGAGACATCTATCTAGACAAAAACGGTCAAGCCAGATTTGACCTCGAAACAGATATTCCTCTGGACATCCCAGGAACAGCTTTCCAACAAAACAAAATCACCGGAACAACTCCAGAATTAGTTACCTATCAAAAAGGCGTCTGGACCTTCGAACTCGCCCTAGACGACTACGACGACATCTTCCTGGACATCCACTTACCAAGGGGTCTAGACTCCATAACTGAAATCAAAGGCACAAACAACATCATCGACTTCCAAAACAAAATCATCACCCTGGCCGACTCTGGAACACTAAACTTCAAAGTCTCCTACAAACTAAAAGACGCCCGCGACCTCTCTTTCATCTACTGGATAATCTTCATAATCCTCCTAATTGCAGGTTTTTTCATTTACAGAAAAATCAAAAGCAAAAAAGAACGCTTTAACCACATCATGCCCTTAGTGGGGGATAAAGAAGAACAAATAATCAACATCCTTATGGAAAAACCAATGCGACAAAAAGAACTCCGCAAGGCCTTGAATATACCAAAAGCCTCGTTCACTCGCTACATCCTAAACCTGGAAAAAAAGAAACTCATCATCCGAGAGGGCGATGGTAAGAACAAAGTTATTAGGCTGAAATAGGGCTCTTATCCATTACATTTCTTGTAACAGTTCTGTTGAAAAAGTCCGAATTGTTTGCTAATAATTCCTCGATTTGCTGAGTGAAACTAAGCAAATCAAGAGTAACCGGGAGGGGGGGTGGAATGCGAACAATTCTAAAAAAGATTTTCAACAGAATCTCTTATAACAAAAAACTTAAAAGGTAACAAAGAAGGAAATATTATGAAGAAACAAAGATTAGACGCAAGCTCACTCGAGTTAGCAGACGCAATCATTGCAAGAGATGAGCAAAGAAAGCAGATACTTGCACAGTTCGAAACCGCGCTGGATAAATTAAAAAACAAACAAGATCCCCTTGCTCATTGTGTCTCTCGCCTTGAAAATATTTCCAGAGATGCTGAGATCCAAATGTTTTATTTTGGAGGATTTCCAAGAGACTTGTGGTTGGGTCAAGAGCCACGAGATGTTGACATCGTATGTAACGACATTCATGAAGAGCGTTTTAAAGAAGCAACAAGAGCTAACTTCATAAGGCAAAACAGATTCGGTGGAATGAAACTAGACTTCCAAGGCATAGAAGTTGATGCCTGGGCAATCGCCAACACCCAACCCTTCATAGACGAAGGCAACCTTCTAACCTGTCCGCATCTCTTACCAGAAATAACTTTCCTCCCTGTCGAGTCAATTGTCCTTGAGGTCTACGCACCAAACGCAGAACGACTTTACTGGGAGAAAGGGTTTTTCAAAGCTTGCGAAGAAAAAGTGCTAGAACTACAAAACCCACGAAATACCTCCCCAGATCTACATCTCGTAAGGCTCGCACACCTCCAAAAAAAGCTCGGTTGGAGAATTGGAGATTCACTTAGAAGATTTGTTCAATATCGTCTTCCACGCACAACTCCTGCAAGACTGGCAGAACTCCACCAAAGCCACTACGGAACCCCTATCAATCCAAAGGACCTCTATTCAGCTATTGAAAGGCTTATCAAACTAAAATGAATTGTAGTTTCTTTGAACTCCTAGAAGGTTTCTTTTCTAAAGAAAGCTTGTAGGTTCCACATAGTTCCACCCACAATATTATATAGCTTTTTTTCTAGCAAAAATTAACAAAACAAAAGTCTCTAAACATAAGCGTGCCAACACGCTAGAGACTTTGATGCTCAAAACAAAAATCACGTTAAACCAAAATGAAAACACAAAAACTGAAAGGGGGTTTTGAAAAATGAATAAAATAGTAATAACACTGATGGTATTTGGCCTTGTTGCATTACTAGCAACAGGAACACTTGCTCAAAGTTATGCTAACACAGAAGATTCTGTAAAAGAAAAAGAAGTACAAAGCGTTAGTGCTCTTAAAACAGGTATGCTAAAGAAAATAAATGATACCCAACTACGCCCAGTTCAAACATCTCCTGAAGAATGGGAGACCATTGAATCTGAAAGCGAAGGCTCTGGCGGAGACCAAGGAGGTTATTCTGCAAACTACTTCAAAACTTGCGCTTACACCTGGGACTCAACCTCTTACCTAAATCAAGAAGTTAAAATAATCGCAAACATTGAAGATTCTTCTGGAGAAAGGGAAAGTGACGAAGTTAATGTTAAGGTTGTTGACTACGCTTCATCTGGTTCCGGATCTTATCATTCAATGCCTGGAGAAAATCTGGAAATCCAGATAACCTCACCAGGCGAGGGTAATGAAGTCTCAAGAGACGTAGAAGTAAAGGCCACTGCAAAAGGCCCTTACGAGCTAGACCAAATGGTCTTATCTTTTGAATCAGAAGGCCTGGGCCACTCAATAGGTCTTCCAGACGAATACTGTGAAGAAGGCGGATCAGTGCCTCCTCCAACTGGAAGAGTAAAAGTTTCTATATATCCTTCAACACAGTATTCTGATGACGGGACTGCCTCATACAAAGTGGTAGTCACAGATGTCCACAGACCTACTGTCAACATTTGTGAAACAGATAATGCAGATTGTGCTGTTGCAGTAACAAACAATCGATACAAATACGAATTCGAATTCGAAGCAAAGGATTGTGTCCTCGGAACGTTTGACACAGACACCCTCCTCCTCAGACCAGGAGAATCAGAGACAGTCCTCTTAACTGTAAAAACAAAGGAAGACGGCTCACACATTTTTAATGTTAAAGCAGAGGGTTCTGATACAGAAGGAATAGCACGAGGCATGCTGATAGTTGGTGGCAACGATGAACCCCCCTACAGCGACCTAAGGATAAAATTAGACTCTGAAAAACAATATTCTGATGATGGATCTGCAACCTACAAAGTTATTCTAGCAAGAAACAAAATAACCCTAACGTCTGCAGACGCAAGAGAAAAGACATACATCTTAAAATTCGACTCTTCCCAAAAAGAAATAAGGGGCGAATTTGAAAGAGAAAAAGTCTCGCTTGCTCCTGGAGAAACAGAAGCAGTCGAACTGTTTGTAAAAGCAGACAGAAAAGGATCTTACGTTTTTTCGGTCAAGGCTGTAGATGAAAACAGTAATCCAACTCCTGCAGCAAAAGGACTTCTAGTAGTCAGATCTTACGAACCTCCAACACCGACCCCTTCATTCTTTGAAGGATCTGGATTTGCAATTAACAAAGATAGCTCGGAAGGCGAATTAGTTTCACTGCACATCCTAAAAGGTGGAGAAGAAGTAAGAGGCAAAATGAAATTCGGCAATGATGACTACGCCCTAAAGGGAACCTACTCAAACGAGGATCTCTCCTTCAGCCTCTATGAAACAAGAGACGGCGCTTTCACAGCTAGCATAGGAGAATTTCACGGCCAAGTCAAGCAATTCGACGAATTCCTTCTCCTCACAGGAGGGCTAGAATTCGAAACCAAAAGCGGTGCAAACCAATACTGGAGCTTAACCGCAATCGGCAAAAGAAAAGCAATCTTCCGAGATGAAATCTCGATTGATTCATCTAACGACGAAGCAAGAGTCGAAGAAACAAAACTCGAAGAAATCACAACAATCGTTTCAGAAAACGACAACGCAAGGGAAGAATTTTACATAACTCCAAAGAAATTCACAAAAAGCTTCTTTGGGATTAAAAACAGATACATCGGAACAGACGTCCTTGAAGTCGAAGTGATTGACGAAGAAGGAAAAGTCTACAAGGAGACCCTAAGGCCCGGAAGAAAGGAAAAAATCGGCGAATGGGAAATCGAAGTAGAAAAAGAATCCTTCAAGGAAAGTGACGAATCAGTGGAATTTAGCGTAACAAAACTCGAATAAAACAAGTTATTTTTTTATTTTTTTCTTTCCTATTTTTCTTAAACCCTAACCCTATAAACATAAACCCTATCATAAGGAATAAACCAAGAAACAGTCTCCTTAACAGACGCCTTCTCCATAATTTTCCTAAATAGTCTTATCGAATTCCCATGGCCTGAAATCGCCACATTAACCTTCTCTTTCTTGATCATCTTCTTCAAATCATTAATAAAAGACATGACTCTTTTTTCTACCATTACAAAACTCTCTCCCCCCGGGGGCGGAATGTTATAACCTCTATGGATTAATTTATATTCTTGTTCTCCCAAAAATCTCTTTATTTCATTTCTTCTTTTTACAGAAAGATTCTCAACCGCATCCCCCTCAACATTCAATTTAACTAGTCTCCTTCCAACTCTTTTTATAAAAGACTTGTGTGTTTTTCCATTCAAAACACCATAATTCCTTTCTGTCATGCGATTGTCTTCTATCACTGTTTTACATTCTGGATGAGATTTCAAAACCTCTTTCAAAGTTTGTTTTGACCTTTTTAATTTTGTTTGAAAAGCAATTTGAAATTTTTTGTTCTTTAGTTTCTTCGCAATAATTTTTGCCTGTTTTTTTCCAAGCTTGGTCAAACCAGGGTCAAACCATCCTGTAAACCTCTCATCCCGATTAAAAGTTGTTTGGCCATGCCTAAACAAATAGATTTGCCTCGCCCCCATTTCAAAATCAGGAAATAATGATATATAACTCTTGCTAAAAAACTATTTTTAGCCATAAATCTTTATAAACAACCGGCTTTCTCTTAAGTTATGATTGGTTACAACGAACTTTACGAAACCCTTAGAAAAGAAAAATATTCAGAAGCCTTACAGCCCCTGCCGAAAAAATTCATTGAAGATTTCAAAGAATATCTCAACGAAAACAAAGAAAAAAGCTCTGAAAAAAAAGACCTCTTCGCAGATTCGGTAGCAAAATCGAGAAAACAATTTGAAAATGCTCTTGCTCTTTTCCGTGAATTAATGCTAAAAAGAAAAAGAAAAATTCTCAACCTTGTTTTTGTTGCAACAGAAACAGGAATTATGAAGCGAGATTATGAAAACCTTCTCCCCATAGAAAAAGAGGTCTTTGAAAAAATAGTCAAAACATTTGAAGAATCAGACCAAACAGTTTCAAAAATTCTCAACGGAAAAGACCTAAAAGAAGAGGAAGAAAATAAAATGATATTGTTCAAAAAAAACATAGAACAATTCATCGACCACGGAGGAAATGCAATTGGCCCGTTCAAGTCTGGAGACCTTGCCAATTTAAACGCAGGAGTTGCAAAAATTCTTGTCCAGGAAGACAAAGCAGGTTTTGTTGATGAAAATTGATCACTCCTGATTAGTTTATAATCCTCCCCAAAGATTATTATTACAAAATCAATCTCTAGCTGATTAGGTCGTAGTATTTAGGCTAAAAATCGGCTGCAAGGTTTAAACTAATTCTTCAGTATTTGTTAGGTTATAAAATTAGGTAAAAAGCCTCTAGAGGGATTCAAACCCCCGACCTACTGTTTACAAAACAGTTGCTCTAATCACTGAGCTATAGAGGCACAGATATCACAAAAAATTAAGAGTTAAAAAGTTTTGCATTAATCAAAAAAGCCCTTTTATCCAGTTTATAATTTTCTCAACAATTCCCGCCTCGCGCTCTTCTGGACTCAACCTTATTTCTGTTGAAGTTTCTTTTCCTATCGCTAAAGGCCCGCCTCCACATTCAGAACTACTTTGATCAGGATGTACTGCTCCACGAACCCTGAAAGCATAATCATAAATAGGATTATTATTCAATTGCTCAGTAAAGACCCAATCAGGCTTTCCAGGATAATTAAAGAAATCTGACTTAAATATTCCCATTGTATTTCCTTGCAAATTTTCAGTTTCATTTGCAGATACAGCTGCATAATTCCTACCAGGCAAAGAAGAAAACAAACGCGTACCAACATAATAATGACCAGCTGGGAGAACAACATCATCTAAAGAAACTCTTCCCTCATAAACAACATTATCATATCCGTCAAAATGCCCTCCCCAAGGGAAGGTCGTGTTTTCATAAAACAAATCTGTAAATTCGTAAACAGTTTCAAAGTCATTGTCCAGTATGACAACCTCTACAAAAGGATAATTAGCTGCAACATGCAAAGTACGCCAGCCAATCCAATCCACTTGCTCTACAATGACACACTCATCAAGAATCATATCATCAGCACTCCACCCTTCAGCTTGTGCAGTATTTTCAGAACTCATCACATAAGGGGCCCTCCATTCATCAGGAAGTGTTATCGGAGGATTTATCTCACCATTTGGAGGCTCAAAATTATCCCACAAAATATCATCTTCTAAATGGCAAGTAAAACTACAGCCATCTCCATACACATTATTCCCATCATCACACTCTTCTCCTTCATCAAGAACTCCATTACCACAATCCCACCATCCATCAATAGGAAATTCCATATCATCTTGCAAAGAATCGCAACTTGGGTCTGCTAAATCAACAAAACCATCGTTGTCATTATCAATTCCGTCTTGGCATTGAGCCATTGGATTTGTTTCATCTTCATCTTCTAATGAGTCACATGAAAAATCATTAGGATAGTCTATTGCTCCGTCGTTGTCATTGTCTATTCCATCACTACACTGTGTTACTGTTGGATCCCAAATATAAGTAACAATTAACTCTGGAGGATTTTCGCTTTGTGACGTTTGAATATTTAAAAAACTTCTATCTATCGGAACAATATCAAGAACATCATGTCCTTCCCTCATGCCCAACAAAGTCCATCCTTGTTTATCAACCCATGAAACACCTTCAGTATTAAGATCAATTTTGTATTTTATATTCTCCGATAGTGTAGATATATCGATACGTTCACTTCCTTCAATTGGATTATCCACAAAACCACACTCATCATAATCTTCTATGTTCAATGAATTAGGACTATATTGCGTGGTTTGAACTAAAGTTATAAAATCATTCCCATCATTATCATTATTGTTTATCCAATCATAAGTCCAGAAAGATAAACTTGCTGACATAACTTGTGCATTATTTGGAATAGAAGACGTATCAAAAGGTAAAAAAGCCCTGCTAATTGAATATTCTTCTGTTTCAGGATAATATGAGCCAGAAACATAAGTAACAATTCCAGAGTAGCGGGCATTAAATCCTGCATCTGCATCATGAATTTCTTCCCATGTTTCTTGACCCCAGTTATAAACATCTCCGTCGCCATTTCCAGATGTAAAAACAGCCATATAACGGCCTTCATAATTATCTTGTAAACTATAGCATTGTGGGTCATCAGGGTAATCAACAAAACTGTCATTATCATTATCAATTCCGTCTTGACATTCTGCCTCTGGATAAAATTCGTCATTATCTTGATAAGAATTACATGAAAAATCATCAGGATAATCTATTGCTCCATCTTGATCCTCATCAAAACCATTAGAACATTCTGTCCTGCCCGGGTCAAACGGTGCTTCTGAGTCATCTTCAGGCGAATCACAGCTTGGGTCTTCTGGATAATCTGTATAAAGGTCATTGTCG
>JAHITZ010000064.1 GCA_018817405.1 Nanobdellota archaeon | reverse complement strand
ATGAAATGAAAAGTGCATAAGAAAATGAATTCAGCAGTTGTTTTAAGGATCCCTCAGGTATCTCAAATCAATAACTTCTCTAATTCCTCAACCAACACAATCTCCGCATAAGTATCTAACTCACAATACTTCTCCAACGCCCCACTTATCTTTTCCTTATTACCAGAAAGCACTGTATCCTCAACAACTTTAAATATTCTTCAAGGTATCTATAGAAATGGCAACATACTCGCATTCAAGAGTCACCACCTTTGAAAACTGCCCTTACCAGTATAAACTCCGTTATATCGAAAAAAAGAAGCCAGACATTCCAACGACAATCGAGGCTTTCATGGGCGACATGGTTCATCAGACCTTGGAAGATTTGTACAAAAGAAAGAAATTCCGACAAAGAATTGCAAAAACAAGTCTGATTAAGTTTTACAGAGATTTATGGAAAAAGAATTACTCTTATGATATTCTTATAGTCAAAGACGAACTTAATGCTGAAAACTACCGGAAGATGGGGGAGAAATTCTTGTCTGATTATTTTGATAGGATGAAGCCCTTTGAGCAGATAACAATCTTGGGGCTGGAAACACAGGACAGGATGACATTAAAAGATGGGAGCCAATGGCACGTAAGAATAGACAAACTTGGGTGCGATAACAAAGGAAATTACTACGTCTGCGATTACAAAACAAATTCAAGAATGAAGGATCAGGAAGAGGCAGACGAGGACAGGCAGTTGGCGATGTATTCTACTTGGGTTAAAGATAAATTCAAGGATGCCAAATCTGTCAAATTGATATGGCACATGCTGGCTTTTAATAAAGATGCGATTTCAGAAAGGACAGATGAACAGCTTGAGAAACTGCAGGATGAAGTCATTGAAAAAATAAAAGAGATTGAAAATGCGAAAGAGTTCCCGACCAATGTTACAGCCTTGTGCGATTACTGCGGGTTTAGAAAAGAATGCCCATCATTTAAGCATCAGGCAGAACTGGCGGAGATTGAAACAGTCGAGCAGTTTAAGGAAAATGAAGGTGTCCAGCTAGTAGACAAATATTCAGAGATAAAAGCAAAACTCGCAGAACTCAAAAACGAAGAGGACGAATTTAAGGACAACCTAGTAAGGTATGCCAAGCAGTTTGAGATAGACGTTGTTTATGGTTCAAACAAAAAATGCTCTGTAAAGGAATTTGATAAAATTGTTATGCCCGAAGATAAAACAGAGCTGATTAGACTAATGAAAGAGAAGGGAATTTGGGAAGATTTTGTTACGCTAAATTATATGAGGTTGAACAGCGGGGTTGTCAAGGGAACTGTTGATGAAGATATTAAGGAAATGGTTGATATTGTGAAGGATTTCAGATTAAGTTTAAGCAAGAGGAAGGATTTGGAAGAAGATAGTTAGATTTCGGGTTTTTAGTACTTTTAACTTCGCAGGAAAGTTCTTAAATGAGAATAAGTTCTGTTATAAATGACAGAATCGAACAAATTCAAGATAAAAATAAGAAAATCAAAACTAAAGCAAGATGTAGGCGTATTGGCAGAATTATTAGCCAACACCTATGACATAAGCCCCTACAATCTTGTAGAGCTTACGGATGTTATAACGGCAGGAATAAGGGGAAACGAGTTAGAACTTGTAAAGGAAGGGAATAAGTATTATATTAAAGATGTAGAATCTTGGTTTAAAGAAAGGCTAATGCCCAACACCATAGAATTATCGGAAGAAGATTACAAAAGAGCGCTTTATAGGGCTTTCAGGCTTCTTGTATTGGGAAATATTGCAATGACAGACTTTGGCAGTTCAAGACAGAGAGATTTTGGACAAAGATGGACAGATTTTTGCAGAGGGTTCCTTGGAGAAATAGGGATTGAAAAATTTCTAAAAGAAAAATTCAGCATAACTGTAGACCTTGAGGAGAAAGAGATAGGGGATGTTGAAACATTTTTACCAACAGATATAACTAAAATAAAAGAGGGGGATAAATGGAGAGAAACGAGAACATTAACAAGCATCAAAACAAGCAAATTGGGTTCAATGTGGCTTGACATAGGCTCGCAACTTCCACACTCAGATGCTTTCATTTTTATAAAGATAGGGTTAACTGTAGACCACCTTCTTCATTTCTTTAAAGGAAGTAATTTTTTAAGCGACTTAGTTAAGATGGCAAAAGATCTGGGAGAAGTTAACGATATAAAAACAGAGTTTGAGGATTTATGTAAAAAAATAAGTGATATAAAACCCTTTCCGACATACATTCCTGGATTTGCATATAAAAAAGATTTTGAAAAAGGAGAGTTTAAAGTTTACGAGTCTCGGTCTGGAAAAAAGAAGATCTGTGGGGGAATTGGATTTTTCTCTGGAGAGCCCACAAGAAACTTTGAGGGGCTTGGAGAGCTTTCCCCCCCAAAGCATATGGCTTGTTTAGATTCATTAAGGTGGACTAACAAAAATTGGAAGGAATTGGTTAAAACTTTCTAGTTTTTTAACTCATGTTCCCACATTCTCACAACTTTCCAACCAGAATTTTGGTAAGCGAGTTTTACCTCTTTATCACGCACAGCATTCCTCTCTAATTTGGGAATCCAGTATTTCTTATTTGATTTTGGTTCGTTCCAATGAATAGGACACTTATGCCAAAAACAACCATCGATAAATATAACAGTTTTATTTTTCCAATCGACAAAATCAGGCTTTCCGAATAAGCCCTCTGGCTGATACTCTTGACCCGAGAACCTATCTTTATATTTCAACTCTACTTTTGTTCCAGAACTTCTTATTCTGCTCATACACAAACTTCTCTGCTTAGGTGTAAGATTATCACTCCTAGATTTTTCCATGAAGATGATTAAGAATTGCCTCTGCAATGGGCTTTGCTCCAAGTGGAGGGACTGCATTTCCCAACTGCATTCTTACTTGCGTTGGAGTTCCTTCAAATATAAAATCATCTGGGAATGTTTGTATTCTTGCTCTCTCCCTGTTTGTAAGCATTCTTGGTTCATCAAAATGGTAGCCCCAAGTTCCCCCACCCCCAAGAGCAACAATGGTCGGAGAAGGCTGGTCTGGGTGCAACCTTCGATATATCAAACTCATCCAATTTTTATCTTTATATTTGGGGACATTTTTGTAATTCCCTCCAGGAGGAATTAATTTAAGCATTTCGATAGTCCCTGGTTTCATTTTATGCGGATCGTTATTAAACTTAACTTTTTCAACATCTTTGAGCGCTTCTTTTACAGAAACATGTGCTCCTTCATGAGTCGGTTCTGGAAATTTAAACGAGCCATCTAACTCCTTCCTTACGCCAACAATCAATACCCTCTCTCTTTTTTGAGGAACCCCATAATCTGCGAATTTAATAACCCTTGGAGGTATTACATGATAACCTAACTTTGAAAAATCGTCTACAATCTGTTTTATTGCCTTTCCCTTATTGGCACTCATTAAACCCTTAACATTCTCTGCAACAAAAATCATTGGCTTTTTCAAATAGACTGCCTCTACAAATTTTGTATAAAGAACTCCTCTCTTTGTTGATACACCCTTTCTTTTTATTTCATCACCTCTTAACATAGAAAAATCCTGGCATGGGAATCCTCCAAGAATTATATCACACTCGGGCATATTTTTTAGATCATAATCCCATATGTCTCCATGAATAAACTCTACATTTGGAAAATTCTTTACATATGTCTTTGAACAAGATTCATGAATATCATTAGCCCATACAGTTTTGAACTTTAATTCTGGATGCTGTGCTAATTCAAAGCCTAGGTCTAAACCACCACATCCTGCAAACAGCGAACAAACTTTTAACTCTTTTTTCATATTTTTCATTACCATGCCTGATTTATATGTTTTGTCTATCTGTTAAGTGTCTAAGATATATAAACTTTTAAACGTAACTCTACAGCCACTACCCCTACCAATATGTCTTATGCCGAGTGGCTGTTTTTTATTTGAGCATTTTTGAGATTTGTCGTCGGATAAACCGCAGGTCTATCGCCGTGCCGAACTTGCGGTAGGCAGCAACCTTGTTTTTGTTTGTTACCACGAAGAACCATTTATCGTAGTCTTTCAGGACTTTGAGTTTATCATCCATGCGGCTAACCTTGGTGAGATTGGCTCCTGTCTCGACCTCTATGGCATATTTTTTGCTTCCTCTCATGAAGATAATATCTGGTTTCTTGGTGGCATACTTCTTGACTTCAAAACCTTTCTTTTCAAGATACTCTGCTATGTCGTAAACCATAAACAGATGCGTTAGACTTTCATTGTGCCTCGGCTGAAGGAGAAAATCTTCACTCTTGCTTTTCGTCAGGCTTTTGTATTTTGCTGTCTGGTAACCCTTGGAGATAAGATAATCAATTTCTTCTTTTTTTAGCTGGGCTTTCCTAAAGAACCTCTTGTTTTCATCAACTTCGATTCTTACATTTTTCCCTTTCACTGATCTTGCGGGCTTTGCACTTAATTCATTCAACTCATCAGCATTAGTCGTGATTATTTTATGCTCTTCGGGCGAGGCGACAACTTTTATTTCAGAATGATCGTCTTCCATGATTAGAAGACCTTCACCAACATTGGCTGTCAGGAGATGATTTCTTTCTGAGTCGCTCAAGTTAAATGTCTTGCAGATGTTGTCAATCACTGCAGGCTTCTGCCTCATGAGCATGGTGTAAGCAGAATTTGCAAGAACAGACTTGCCTGCTTTGGAATTAAGCAGACCTTCAACTTCCTGATTAATGAGCAGAAGTCCAAGGTTAAACTTTCTACAGGTCTTGACAATTTCAAAAATGTATCCTGCGTCTTCTGTTCTGGAGAGCAAAGACCATGCCTCATCAATCAGCAGAATCTTTCTATCTAAATCTCTTTTCATTTTCATGTAGATGTAGTCCAAAACAAGAAACATAAGCGCTGGCTTTGCCTGGGAGGGCAGGTTTCCGATATCAAAGCAGACAAATCTGTTGTTAAAATTAATGTTTGTCTTTTTATTGAAGAAACTGAAAACTCCATTAACATACATGTCAAGACGGTTGGATAAACTGATTAGCGTTGTTTGCTCCAATCTTGTGGCAGATTTTTCCATTTTCTTCAATGTATACAAAAGGTCTTTCAAAATCGGTGGTTCGTTGTTCCATGTATCTGGGTTGTCATTTATGCCTTTAAGCTGGTAAGTTTTTGTGAGGGCTTTGTCGATAAATGCCTTTTGTATATCGCTTAGTTCTCCAAGCATGATGTGCATCAAGTCAATAAGGCTCAGGCGCTTTTCGGTGTAATCATGGCCCATTAAATCAAGCGGGTTTATCATCGTGTCGGAATCTCTTGAGAGGTTTACTCTTTGCCCACCGAAATAAGCCGTCAGAGCCCTGTATTCGCCCTGTGGGTCGATAACTAATGTCCTTGTGCCATTTAATAGGTATCTT
>JAHITZ010000063.1 GCA_018817405.1 Nanobdellota archaeon | reverse complement strand
TAAGTTTATTTAGAACAAGTCAGTTCTCACTATGTTTGTAGATACAGTGAGCGACGACTCGCTCACTTTTTTATATTAATCAAAATAGAAAAAGATTGCCGCAATTCATCCCACAGCTAAAGCAACGGGATTTCTTGCGGGGCTTTAATATCCTCTTTACGGATAACCTTGCAAACAATAGTATACAGACTATTAATTTCCTTAGCGATTTGTTCTCTTGTCAAACCCTCTTCTGCCAGCTTCATAACCTTATCAATATCTCCTTTTTTTAACTTCCACTTTCTCTTTTTCTCCTTCTAAAACCAACCCCATAAAACCTCGCAACATCGTCAAAACTCTGAGAAGACAAACCAGTTCGCTCCAAACTTTCTCTATGGCCTTCCCCGCTCAAATCTCCATTCTCAAAAATATCAGAAAAAATATCCAAATAATTCGCAACAACGATTCTCTCTAGACCAAGTTGGTCTGCTATTGAATTTCTTCCCACGCCTTCACTATTCAGTCTGGCAACATCAACTAACTTTCTGTCTAGTTCCATAAAAAATCTGAAAGAGAAGTCTATTTAAAACTTCCTATCCCATTAAAATAATGAAAATAATAGCAGACCTCCACATCCACTCAAAACACGCACGCGCATGCTCTACACATTTATCCATCCCAAAATTAGAAAAATGGGTAAAGATAAAAGGTCTCAATCTCTTAGGAACAGGAGACTTCCAACATCCCGAACATAGAAAACACATCGACGAACACCTCAAAGAAGACGAACACGGCATACTTCGAACATCTTCAGGCTTCCCTTTTATCTGGCAAACAGAAATTTCCCTGATGTACTCGCAAAACGAAAAACGCCGAGCAGTCCACCTCGTAGTCCTCTCCCCCAACTCTTCAGTTTCCGACAAAATAACTTCTTACCTTCTGAGCAAAGGAAGGGTAGACTACGACGGCCGCCCAATCTTCGGCATTCCAGCCAACGAATTTGTCAAAGACCTCAAATCGCTCAACGAAGACATAGAAATAATCCCAGCTCACTGCATGACTCCTTGGTTCGGCCTCTTTGGCAGCAAGTCCGGCTTCGATTCCCTTCAAGAATGTTTCCAAGATCAAACCCACCATATCTATGCAATTGAATCCGGCATGTCAGCCGACCCTCAAATGCTCTGGCGCTTCAAAGAAAAAGTAAACATCATCTCTTTTAGTGACGCGCATTCTTTCTGGCCCTGGAGAATAGGTAGAGAAGCAACAATATTTGATATTCCTGAACTGACCTATGAGAATATTATCAAGACAATTCGGACTGGAAAAGGTTTATTTGGGACAGTCGAAACCCCTCCCGCCTACGGTCGCTACCACTGGGACGGCCACCGAAACTGCAACTTCTCCTGCGACCACATAACCACAAAACACAACAACGGCATCTGCCCAAAATGCAAAAAACCGTTAACAATTGGCGTCGACTACCGCGTTGAAGAAATTGCACAACATCCTTCTAACTACAAACCTAAATCTGCCCCGCAATTCTACGAAATCCTCCCATTGCACGAGCTAATCGCCTTACATCTCTCTTCCTCGCTAAACACAAAAAAAACTTGGGCTCTTTACAATGAACTAATTGAAAAATTCGATAATGAATTTAGTATATTACTAAATATTAATAAAGAAGAACTAGTTAAAGAAAAGATTAATGAAAAGTTAATCGAGATTATTCTGTTGAACAGAAAAAACAAACTCCATATCAAACCAGGTTATGATGGTGAGTATGGCGTTGTTGAAATGCCAAAAAAACAAGCTACTTTGTTCTAACATCGAATCTTAACAATTAACTCTAAACTCGCAACTCTACTTCTTTAAACATTTTATTCTCCCCTCTTCTATCGCTCTTGCTCTTAACTCCTCATAACCCAAACCATCTGGATTTCTCAAAGGAGAATATCTTTTATTAGCAACAAATTCTCCAAGATAGCCAAGTGCAAATCCAACGGGAACTACACTCAAAGCTCCAATACTTCCCAGCAAATAACCCTCAGACGGAACAAAAATAGAACAAGCAGCTACTACTGTTGCCCAACCAACGAAGTCGTTAACGCAAAAAAATTGACGAAACCCTGTCTATCGATATTTCTCGCATAAGGAGACCTCAACTGCCTTTCCCACATATCTTCATGAACTGATGATTCATGAATTGCTAATTCTAGGATTTCTGCTTTTCTTCTTTCAGGTATGTCTTCACTCATTCTTTCCTCCTTTGTTCTCCAACAGCCATATACGCTCCGCCAAAGATACAGCCCAAACCAAGTAAATCTCCTGGCAAACCCTGACTGGCTTCTTCATAGGGAGAGACTTCCTCAACCTGTCTAACTTCTGTCTGCGGAGGCGTATAAATTTCTGCTCTGTCTCTAGCAAAACTATCATTCAGCTTCAAAGATCCTAATACAAGCAATCCAAGACCAGCGGCTTTTGTTAATCTATTCGTCATTTTTCTCATTACCTCCTTTCAACCTCTTAGTGTTCTCACTAAACATGTTGTTTCTCTTCTCTTCAATTCCTGTTTTATTTGTCATTTATTTTCCTCCGAAGTGTTACCACTTCTTGATAGTCTTAGATACAAATACTATTTAAATCTCATCTCCCCCGTACAGGGTATATAACAGAAAGAATTAAATATCCAAGTGATCCCATAAGGGCATAGAAACACCTCGCACCAAGACCTCCTAGAGAACACCCCACCCAGAAAACAGTCCCTGCTAACCTGACTGACACCAAAACCCCTTGGTGCGATAACAACCATCCCAAACAACCAACCAAAAACCACCCAACCCCACAAAAACCCCAAACAAAAAAATGAACCAAACAATCCAAAACCTAACAAAACTCGGCCTCACAGAAGGCGAAGCAAAAGTCTACGCTTCGCTATTAGAATTAGGTCAGTCTACAGTCGGGCCTCTAACAAAACGCTCACGCGTAGCATACTCAAACATTTATGAAGTCCTACAAAGACTAATGGAAAAAGGAATCGCCACAGTCATAATAAAAAACAACGTCAAAAACTTCCAAGCCGTCTCGCCCTCAAACTTATCGAAATACTTAGAGAAAAAACAAGAAGAACTCAACGACCAAAAAGAGATCCTTAAAAAAGCACTCCCACAAATTGAAGCTTTAGAACAAACATTCCCAAAACAAGAAGCGCAACTGTTCATCGGACCAAAAGGCCTCAGAGCAGCATACAAAGAATTCTTTAAGGGCGAGGAAAAAAGCGACATAAACTATTGGACATACGTGCACGATAAAAAGCACGCAAAAGTCTCAGACGATTTCTACCTAAAGAACTGGGAAGATATAGCAAAGAACATCAAGACGATAGGTCTAGCAAACATAGAATACAGAAGCTCACCATTCATAAAAAGGTTCATAAAAAAGAAACAAATCCGTTTCGTAGACTTCCCACTATTTTCCCACGGAGAGACTTTTCGCGACCGGTTCCTCTTAATATCTTGGGAACACCCAATCATAGCAGTTCTTGTAACAGCAAAACACGTCAGCGAAAACTTCAACAGATACTTTGACAGCATCTGGAAAATCGCAAAACCCTAACCCTTCCTCTCCCCAACATCCTTGACCTTCAAAAATTTATAATGCGCCTCTTTCGTCTTCCCGCATTTCTCGCACTTTTCCTTCAACGTATAACCACAAGAACATTTTTTTAGTTTCACTTCTCCCTCTTCAACTCAAATTCTGCCTTACTCTTCTTAGCCCTTTTCTCAATTCCCTCCAAAATTTCTTCCATATTTTGATTAGCTTCCTTAAAATCTTTTCCAGAGACTGAAACAGAGAACTTTGAACTACCGAGATAATGTATTTCTACATCTTTTAGATTTAAGATTTCTTTAATATCCTCCAGTCCTTGCTCAGAATCGCTCTTCAGTTTAAACTTCTTCTCAACAATCTTCTCCTTTCCCTCTTTCTCAGAAATCATCTGAAAAACTTTCTCTGCCTTCTCCTTAGGAATGAATTCATCAAGCAATTTGGGATTTTCTCTTACTTCAGAAAGAAAATCAATCACTCCGTATTTTTCTTTTATTTCAGAAACAATCTTGTCTGGATTTTCCTTAACAACTTTTAACACACTTCTCAAAGCTTTTTCTTTCTTGCTTGTTTCTAAAACTTCTTGTCTTTCCTTCGCAGTCACTCTCCGCAAACTCAACTCAATTTGCCCTCCGCTGATTTTCAAAACCTTACAAACAATAATTCTCCCAGGAGAAACATAATTCCTCAGATTCCTTATCCTCCCAGCAGCCACCTCACTCAATACCATGCTCCCAACCCCACCGTCCTCAATATCTAAAAAAACCGTGGTTCCTTCTATCTTTTTTACTTTGCAAAGCACAACATCATCCACATTTATCTCAAAACTCATCTTAACACCTCCCTAACTAAAGTTTTAATTTTTATCTTCCCGCCTCCAGTTTTAACTAAAAGCTTATTGCATTTACTGCACTTCACTTTAATAGACGACTTGCCAAACACGATTTGATTATTCCCACATCTAACACAAACAACCTTCACAAATTTGCTTGTTGGATTCATTACCATTAAAAGTAGAAAAATCAAATGGTTTTAAGTCTTTCTAAATTAAACTTCTGTGTAATTTCAACAGAAAGATTGCAGTTTACAATTAAATCCTTACCTAATAAAAATTAATCTCAAAACTAAATCATGCTCAAATACGAAATTACAGGACCTTTGTTTATGATTTAGCAGTAATTTTCTATTCTGTCAAGAACCCTCGGACTAAAGTCTGGGGCGTGCCTCAGATCGTCAAGAATCGAAGATTCTTGAGCACAGTCAAGATTTGCATTTACTTTCTCACGAACTAAAGTAGGGAGTTTACACAAAATGCAAATCTTGATGTATTAATTTTTTATTAATACGTTTGGTTGTATCAAACCTTCACAACCTCTAATTCAAGAACCTTCTTCAGCTCACCAATGAATTCTCCCTCTTTCTCACGAGAAATCATACACCCTGCTGCCTGAGGATGCCCTCCGACCTCCCCCCCAATAGGAACAACGGCCTTATACAACAACTCCCTGACATTCCTCCCCTTTCTTCCAGCCAAACGAGCAGAAACTTTTATCATGTTTTCATTATAACTAAGCGCAACAATAACCAATCCTTCTTGATACAGCGGAGAGTGTGATAAAATTGAAGCAATTGTCCCGATGATTGTATCCTTTATCTTATCCCTTGCATTAATAATCATATAGTTCTTTCCTTCCAGTTTGCTAGTCTCAGAAACATATTTCAGCGCACTTACTAAACTCTGTTTGTAATTGAGATAAATCTTCTCAGCCTCTTCCTTGAGTTTCCTATTCCCTAAACAAAAACCCAATGCAACTTCTGGGTAATCCATCCTAGAACAGGCATTAATCAATGCACTTAGCTCTCGCGCATCTTCCAGCTTATTGAAAAACTTAACTAAAAACAGATTCCCAATCAGCCTCTCTTCTCCTCCTCCCTTCTGGCCCCTTAACATTATTGCTGTAACAAGATTAGTCATTTCTTCTTTATTCAACTCGTAAAGTGCTTTATACTTTCCATTATCAATAGACAATCCGGCATCTCTCAGAAGTTCTATTACTCCTGTCCTGCTTCCGCTCACACTAGGAATGTAGGGGTTGGAAGAATATTCCAATGCTTTATCAAGCGGCCTTGTAGAAGGGTAAATCAACACACCTTTCTTAACAATCGTCTCTGCGTCACTTAAAATCTCGCCAAATGCCTTGCTGATATTTTTCTCATGCAAATCGCCCACCATCCCAATAACAGCCAGTTTTGCCAAATCTTTATTCTCTATACTCAACTCTTTAGCAAAAAGGTAACAAATCGCTGCTGCAGACATCGCCTCACAATTATGTAAAACAGGATTCACCATAAAAACATTTTCCGGGATCTTTGTTTTATCTCCATCTGATAATTCATGATGATCAAAAACAAAAACTTCTGTTTTCTTTTTTGCTAAATACTCCAAACTTCCCGATGCTAAATCTAAAAAAATCAAAATCTCTTCCTCCCCCAACTCTTGAATAGTTTCCTCATCCAGCGACTTAACAATTTTCAAAGAAAACCCTTTTCCCCACCTTTTCAAAGCCCTAGAAAAAATCGCTGCAGATGTTATTCCATCAGTATCAAAATGGCTTATAATCTTAAACTTCTTCTTCTGACTCAATTCGTCTAAACAATTAATCGCCTCTTTTATTTTTTCTAACATAAACTCTTTTTACAACAATTTTATTCTTGTGCTCTCTTATTCACCTTATACAAATCCCAAAGCCTCTTTGTCAAAGCTCTTTTTGCAGGATAATCATGCTTGTTCTTAGAAATATGTCCTTTCAGTTTGCCGATTTTTTTATCCACGACATCTTTCTCCACTTCATATTTAACACCTTTTTCCTTCAATATCTCTGTGATTCGCTTACCAAAAAGTTTTGTTTTTGGAATACCGTGCTTGTCCCTCAAAATCAAACCAATTTTCGCCGGCGATTCTCCATTCTTCGCTAACTCAATAACTATTTCTTCCATTTCTGCAGGCTTCATCTTTATCCAACCGGGCTTGACAAATTTCTTAGGACTTTTTTCTTCTTCCATCTTTTTATCTTGAAAAGAACCCTTAAAAATCTTTGCCTTATTACAGTATCTCCTCACAAGAATAAAACTTGCAGATTTATTTTTTGCAACAAGTAATCAATTTCGTGTGGAAAAAATTCAAAGACGAGAATTGCACGAAATTGAACCCGTTGAGTGGGTTGTGTGGGGAAAAAAATAAATCTAAAAAGTCTATGCGGAGATACTTTACTAAATTAACATCGCCTCTCCTTATATCTTTCAAAACGTGCTTAACCGCATTACTGTTATTTTTGTACTTTTAGAATAATCACCAATATTACCGTCGGAAAACACAATCTCCTTGCCACAAGATATTTATTATTGATCTACTAAGACAGTGTGCTAGTCGGCAATGAATTAGGATTTAGTTTCAATATCTCTTACTTATCCTCAAATAATTTTTCTAATTGTTTCTTGATAATAATTTTTGTTG
>JAHITZ010000062.1 GCA_018817405.1 Nanobdellota archaeon | reverse complement strand
TTTAGAACAAGTCAGTTCTCACTATGTTTGTAGATACAGTGAGCGACGACTCGCTCACTTTTTTATATTAATCAAAATAGAAAAAGATTGCCGCAATTCATCCCACAGCTAAAGCAACGGGATTTCTTGCGGGACTTTAAAAACAAACATCTTTTGGAATTTCCATGGAATAACAAAATCTAACAAAAGAACAACCACTAAATTACGCGCCAACAAAACCAAAGAAAAACAAACTAAAAAAACGCCTTCTCGACTTTGGAATTACGCTAGGATTAGTAGGACTGCTAACAAATACACTGCCGTTAACAAACGCGATTGGGGGTAGAAAAGCCGTCTCGCAGGTTTCAAGATATATCCCTTTGTTCGAATACACTCCAAGAATGGAAGTAGGCACAAATAATTGGCTAACATTGGATATTATAGAAGTAAAAAGTGCTGCAATGTGGAAAAACAAATATTCTAGTAAAGCTTCCTGGTATCAGCCAGGTCATGGTGGGATAAAAACTAAAAAATGGAGTGGATCTATAAACCGAACAGAAGGCAATTATAAAGTTGACTTCTACAAAATCCAAAAAAACTCTTTTCCCTAATCAATATAAAAAACCTTCACAATTTTCCCTACACAAAGGCAAACAACAGGGAGTAGATTCTCCTCCACCAGTTCCCATTAAATTCATACAACAAACTTCTCCAATTGGATATCTTTTGACACATAACTCTGTTCCCTCGCATCGTTCATAATCACCACCCCAACATACGCCATACCTCAAACATCCGCTACCTTCAGGCCATCCATATATTCCTTCAGGACAATCTCCATTTTCATCTCTATCACCGAAACAGTTGTCAGCATTATCGCAAGAACCAGAACCAAACCCTAAAGCGCCCTCATTCTCAAACTCCGGCCCAAACAAAATCCCCTCTGTAAAATAATTATAAAAAAATGCAACTAAAACAAACACAACAATAACCCCAACAATCGTCCAAACATTCTTCCTCTTTATCCCATCAAAAGAAAAAACAACTATAAATATCTTCCGACGCAACCTTTAATAATTCCCTAACTTTCCAATTTCCATGACAGAAACCAACGAACAACCACTAAATTACGCCCCAGCAAAAAAAAGAAAAAAGTTATCCAGAAAATCAAAACTCCTAGTCGGACTAGCTCTTTTAGTCGGAACAAATGACTCAGTCTGCAGAGCCATCCTCCCCCAACCCCTTGAAAACATCTCAATAACTTGGAAATACAGACATTCTTACATGAACAACACAATAAATAACCGTCTAAGCTTCAGAATCGGAGATGTGATTACAGGAACAGCAACAATAAAAACCAACAGAGACGGAACAAAAGACCTGTGTTCACTAAACGGATTCTGCAACTCCCAAGGCCTCGAAGCAGTCAAATATCACAAAATATTCAAACCTCTGGAATAATCACAAACAATAAATTTAATAATCTCCCTGTCTGAAACATAATATGAAAAGAGGCTCTGTAATCTGGGATAATCTCCTCCCTTGGATAATTGGTTTTGGCGTATTCGTCTTAGTTATAATTCTTTACATTGTCCTAACAGAAAAAGGCCAAGCTGCAATTGATTATCTGGAAACACTTTTCAGATTCGGAAGATGAAACTCAATAAAAAAGCAGAGGAACCACGAACTGCATATCTCCCCGCGCTCATAGCGCTCTTTGTCTTAGTCATAATCTTTCTTTTCTTCTTCGGCCCAGGAAGAGAAATCCTTGACAAGTTTGGGATTATAATCCCCAATTTTAATGCCACAAAAACCGGAGAAACCACCCCAGAAATCCTACGCTACGAAATCGGAACCAGTAATCTCGCGTTCTATGACGGAATCCAATGGGTAAACCTTGAAGACACTATCAAACTCGGTGATAAAAAAATAGATAAGTTTCCTAGCGGTTGGAGCTTTGTAACATATTATTTTTACAGCGAGAGAGAACTACCTTACTCGTTTGAAATAAATAAACAAACGATAAATGGAAGAGATTACAAATATCCACTAATTATAGAATCCTTTAAAGATGGATCTGTATATCTCCGAACTTTTTACACCGAAAGAAACACAAAAATCAAAAGATACTTTATGATAAACAAAAAAGATGAAATCTTTGAAAGTAATTTTGAAGAAGGTTTTAGCGAACTAGAAGAAGAAGACTATTTAGTAAATGTAGCTATAGCTCAAAGAGATGGAGAAATAGAATTAATCTCTAATGAAAATAAAGATGTTGTTTTTCCCTCAAGCACAATAAATCACCTCAACAATATTGTCGGGCTTGTAATTCCATTTGACCCTGAGGCAGATTGGATTTATTTACCTAACGAATATTCTCTCAAAAAACAAGGAAGTAGTGGCTCGATATACAGATTTTATTATGGTGAAGGTGAAGAAGAAGCCTTAGATATTTATCTCAAACAACATACTACTGGTTTTATAGTGGGTGTGAGTTATGTCTATGCTCAAAGAATCACGTTTGATGAAGAAGATTATGAAAAGATTTACCCCCCTTCAGCTTCTGAACAAGAAATAATCTCAAAAGTCAAAGAATGGCACGATTCAATCCTCTCACAACCAATGGAATTCACATACAACAATGAAGGAGACTGCCTTCTAGTCCCGGTTGAAAAAAAAGCAAACAAATATCTCGTAATAGACCTCACCGAAGGAACACCTTGCCCAGAAGAAAACCAAGAACAAAATGAAGAATAAAAAAGCCCTCACCACATCAACAATCCTCCAAATTCTACTCTACATAGCTTTGATAATCATAGGCTTCTTCGCAGTCAGAGCCTTGATAAACAGTCTTTCATAATTCAGCTTTGTCCGGAGTTACGCGATTTCACTAGAATTTGGGGGATGGGTGTGGGATGGCCAGGGCGGGTATCGACGACAGTCGAGTTAGCGGGAAACGAAATCGCGTTTATTTCTGCGACTCCGGACAAAGCCCATAATTAGAAATCATTTTAAACAACCTTTCACTCAACTACTTATGAACAAAAGAGGCCTGACAGCAAGAGAAATAATTATTACTCTTCTTGCAATAGTTGGATTCGTAATCGTCCTTTTCTTTGTATTCGCCTTCAACATCGAACAAAGAAGCCAAGAAGAAATCTGCAGAATTTCTGTCCTAAAACGCGGCAGTGTATTCGAATCGACTCAAGCCTACATCCCTCTCCAATGCACAACTAAAAAAATCTGCCTTTCTCTCGGCGACAAATGCGACGAACAATTCCTCGGAGAAGATTCCATTAACGAAGACGTCTCATCTCCAACCAACGAACAATCTGCAAAAAAAATAGAAAAAATATCGGCAGAAGAAATGTACAACTGTTGGAGCATTATGGGCGAAGGAAAACTCAACCTCTTCGCAGATAAATTTGAATTTAACCTTAAAGATATAAGCGATTTCCTTAAACTCGAGGAAAGAGCCCCAAAATGCGTAATCTGTTCACGGATTGCTCTTTCTCCCGAACTCAAAAAAAGAACAAATGTGGAAAAGAAGGATATTTTAGATTTAGTTGATGTTAATAACTATCTCCAAACTGAACTAGTTCCTGGCTCAACAAAAACATATATTAACACTTTTACAGACCGCCAAGTTAATGCATTTCCTGCAGAAGTTAGAGCTAAGTTCAACCAACCTGATAACCAAAAAAAAGGAACAGATGAAATTGCTTACATATTCACACAACTCAAAACAGCAGAAGATCCAGCAACTGCTGCTATGAATGGTGCAACAATTGCGGGCGGATTTTTATTTGGAGGAACATACAGTTTAGGAATGCTGGGTAAAGCGATTTCCCATCCAATTATATCTGGGATAGTCGGGACAGTAGCAATCGGTGGAACAGCCGGTCTAAGAGCTCTTGGAGCTTATAACGACCAACAAGTATCTGCAGGTCACTGCGGCACATACACCCAAGTTTCAGAAGACAAAGCAAAATACGGATGCTCATTCGTAATGCCCGTCGACTACAACAATGTTGAATTCATCAACAATCTCTGCTCAGGAGGCATCGAAGGCAACCCATGAGAAAAAAAGCAATTGTCCGTGAAAACTTACTTTCTATAATAATCGCCGTCATCGGCCTCATCCTTTTGTTTTACGGCGCTTGGTATCTAATCTCAATCTCAACCGACAACCAAGAACAAAAAGCAGCACAAACAATAATTGAAAAAGTCGAAGCTAAAATCAACCTTCTTGAGGCAGGCCAGTCAACAGAACTCTCTACTCAAGGAATCAACGAAAACTGGTTCATAAAAGGCTGGGATGAAAACGAAGACAGTCCAGATAAATGTCTCTTCAAAACTTGTCTTTGCATTTGCAAAGGAGACGAACCTATTCAAAACAGAGAAATAGAACTACAAAGTAATCTTCCAGACCAAAATACAAACCGAATATTAGAAGAAATAAAAAATAATTGCCAGGATAACGGCTTCTGCCGAAAATTTGAATCTGAAAAAATTTCAACCCATTGGGGTAATACTGCTGGAAGCGTTGGTTACTTTTACGATTCTATCCCTGTTCCAGACAAACTCCTAAAAATAAAAATCTCCCTAGACGAAAATTCAAGATTAACTCTTTACTATGAAGACTAAAATGAACAATAAAGCCACAAGCAAAATCCTGATGAGCAATCTAATCTACTTAATCCTAGCCGCGGTTTTCATCGCCCTAATGCTCTACTACATCTTCAGCCAAGCTAACGCAGCCAACTTCTGGTCACAATATTACGTCAAAGAGCTCTCCAAAATCACAAACCTCGCACAACCCGGAGACGAAATAACACTAGACATCCACCGCGCAACAATCATCGCCACAAAAAACAAAATCCCCTCATTCAGCGAAATCTTCTCCTTCAACAACCCTGACAACGAAATCTGCGTCAAGCTCTCCCCCGGCAGAAAAAACTGCTACCACCACTTCAACAACGTAGACATCACAAACGAAAAAATCCAACTCGCAGCAGGTCCAAAAGCCGACACAAATCTCCTAACATTCGAAATAAAAGAAAAAGAGGTAACTGAAAGTGCATAACAGTAATAAAATAAATATCCAATTTGCGCAACTAAAAAGCATTTCTACACTCTCAAACAAAAAAGCCCAAGGCGGAGATATCACAATGATATTCGCATTCATGTTCCTCCTCATAATAATCGGAACCGGAATCGTCGCCGGCCTCGCCTCCTTCTTCGGAGCAGAATACGATTACCGCAAAATCGACGCCCAGCTCCTAAACTACAAAATAACCAAATGCCTCCAAGAAAACAAAATAAACTTCGACCAAGAACCAGAATTAATAAAACAACAAATATACGAAAAATGCCAACTCAACAAAAACTCCCTCGAGCAAAACTTCTATCTAAAAATCCAAATCCCTGACAAACCCACAATCAAACTCGGTCGCGGCGACAACACGCAATGCGAACTCCAAAAACTCAACACCAACTTTCCAGTATGCATTGACCATACTTTAACAATAAACAACCAGCAAATCACAATCCAATCCGGCTCAAAACTAAAAACCCAAACCAAGATAACATGAACAAAAAAGCACAACTCGGAAAAATAATCGCATTCCTCCCTTCCTTCTTCCTGATTATAATCATAATGATACTCTACACTGTAATCGCAATCTCCTATTCTTCCATAATAAGCCCAGACCTCGAAGGAAGATTCCAACCAGTCTCCTTCCAACAAGAAAACGTAAAATCCCGTTCCCTTCTCCTAGAACAAATCACAATTCAAATCAACGACAAACCAACCCAAATAACAATCTACGAATACCTTGACCTCACAACAAGTGGGAAAATAGAAATAGATGCGAGCGTTCTAACAAAACAACTTGCAAAATTCGTTTCCAAAGATAACAGATTCGTCTTGATCCGCACGAACGACAAAGACTATGTAGCATATTTATACAATGAAGAAACTAGAAATTACCCTATCGAAAAACAATCTACAACAAAAAGAATCTTAAACGATATGAACTGTAATCTTGATCATTCTCACGCAGAAGAAATAAACAACAAACCCGTAACAATCTACTGGGGGTGCGAAGATGAATAACCGCGGCCAAGTCCCTACAATCATCCTCGTCGTAGCAGCCCTAGTCCTCGCAGTTCTTGCCCTCTTTGTAATAATCACCTTCCAAGACAACGAAAACTTCCAATCAAAAGACATCTCCAGAATGCTCTCTGACCTCGAGTTCTCCCAACAATACATAACAATTCAAACAAAATTCATTTTCCAAGAAACCTTATCTTCCTGCCCAACCTGCCCCCCAAAACAGCTAAAACAAAAAATCAAAGACTCTGTCAAAGAAATACCTGTCCCTCACTACGTCGGAAACCTCTTCCTACAGTTACGCACGGGCAAATTCACTTTAACAGAAGAAAACTCGCAATATCAACTAGAAATTCAAGACCTGTTTGTCCAATCAGAAAAAGGTGTAAATAAAATAGTGAGAAATTTCAACATCTGCCTTATCTTTGATTCACGAGGAAATTTCTTAAGAAACTGCTAAAAAGCCCAACAGTTCTAATAATCGCCAGATGTGTTCTCAATCTACCTAAAATTAATTTCATGATAACTCAAGTTACCCTGCCCACCATCATAATTATCTACAAAACCATATCAACACATCGCTCTGATTAGTTTTCTTATTAATTTAAAGGGTTGGGGTTGGGTAATATTGAAGACATATTCTTCTAATCAAAAAACCCCCTCAGAAACTATGTGCTATAAATTAATTATTGTTTGTATTAAACTACGCTTTGTTGAAAAAGTCGAAATCTCCCGATTTATCTTGCAACAAATTACCAAATCTTCTGAGCAATAGAGAAAAAGATTTGGAGTAATATGGCGTGGTGGGCGAGCGTGTTACGCGAGACATGGGGGGGGTTAATTCATTGCGAGCGTGGCCGCGAGTTGGGAATACGAACAGCGATAAAAAAGATTTTCAACAAAGCTACAACTTCAGCTTTGTCCGGAGTTCTAAAATTAAAACCGAAAAATAATTATTCTAAGAAGATTTAGATAGAACATGATTCAACAAATTACTCTATCTAAACCCAATGACACATTAGAAAAACATCTAATTAATCTTTTCCATTCATC
>JAHITZ010000061.1 GCA_018817405.1 Nanobdellota archaeon | reverse complement strand
GATGAATGGAAAAGATTAATTAGATGTTTTTCTAATGTGTCATTGGGTTTAGATAGAGTAATTTGTTGAATCATGTTCTATCTAAATCTTCTTAGAATAATTATTTTTCGGTTTTAATTTTAGAACTCCGGACAAAGCTGAGGTTTAAGGGTTGGCATTATGCTTTTGTTATGATCCGTGTTTTTTTGAATTTCCCGCTTGGTGATCTATATTATGCTTACCCCCTCTATGATAAAATTCAGCATCTTGTCCTTCCAGCTTTGATGTGCTCTATGGCATTTCACATGACTAACAGGTTGAAGATTGAACTAAAATGGAAGTTAATATTCTCGTTTTTTGTTGTTGTTGGGATTTTGGGTTTCTTTGAGATTGTCGAGTATGGATTGGATTCTGTTTTTGACCTTATGGCGCAAGGAGTTTTTGTAGAGACTCCTGATGGTTTGCAGGTAGTTCAAAGCGGGCTGGATGATACTATGGTTGATCTGATTCTTGGTTTTATTGGAGCTGGAATGTATGTTTTGTTGGGTTCTTTTTTCCCTAGGAAACGCAGTTAACTTATAATTTAAATAGATTCTTGGTTATTGAAAGTGGTGAGTTTCAATGAAAAATGTTATGCTGTTTTGAGAAAAGTGCCTTGTGGTAAGGTAACTACCTACGGTGCTTTGGCAAAAGCTATTGGAAAACCTTTGGCTGCACGGGCTGTTGGGAATGCGATGAATAAAAACCTGTATGCTCCGCAAGTACCATGCCATCGGGTTATTGGGAGTGATGGGAAAATGGTTGGTTTTGCTTCTGGGATTTCAAAGAAAATAAAGATGTTGAAGAAAGAGGGGGTTGAGGTTAAGAATGGGAGGGTTGATTTGGATAAGTTTTTGTTTGAATTGAAGTGAAAAGTTAAGAGTGAAACTTCTTCATTTCTGTTAATCGTCTACTAGATCCTATTGATGAAGAAAACATTTTCCAGAAAATCTTGGAAAGCCATTCTGCCCACTCTTTGTCCTTTATTGTGTAAAAGATGAATGTTTTTTCTCCTAGCTCATTTTTTCTTCCTGTTGATTCTTTTATTTCCTTCATGCGAAACAGTTTGTTGTCAACAACAACTGCTCTTAGGGGCTGTTCACTATGCCGGATTTCAATATTCTCTTTACCTTGCTTAAAGTTTAAGGAAAGCAGTTTGTCAATGTTGTCTTTGCCAGCGATATCCACTCTGCTCAACACTTTCATGCTTACGCCTTTTTTGCCTAATTCTTCTATAATACTGAAGATATTAATTGCCTCGTTCTTGAAATTAATAAAAGAAAGATTTCCTGAAAAGATCAGCAATTGTTTTTTTGCTTGCTGCAAGAAATTTTTTAAATCTTCTAAAGTTGTAGTTGTTTCGTCTTTGCCGTGTTCAATTCTTGCATCCTTTTTGTTGTCGGGAATGTGTTGAAAAATATCGAATGGGGAAAATTCAAATTTTGTTCTTCCCCTGATGATTTGTTTTTCTAATTGCTCCTGAAATGCAGAATTACTTGCTTTTTCAACAGAAGCCCAAAACGCAATTTTCAGAGCTCCACGCGTTCCGCCTCTAAATACTCTTGTAGCAATTGTTCCAAATTCTTTTTCTATTTCAGATACGTAACGGTCTGCTGTTCGCCAGTTTTTATTTATGTGTAAAGCTATTTCTTGTATTGAGCGAGGTTTGGAACAGACGAATTGTTCTATTTTCTTGATTGTCTCTTGGTTTAACATGTTTTTACTGGGTGTTTTAGGTATTTATTCTTTATGCAACACCATTGACATTTTTTTGTCAGTAATTGGTATATATTCTACAAGTCTATTGTATGGTATGAGAAAAGAGTTACCTGAGTATATTCCAGAATTTCTTAGAAGTAGCGTTTATGAAACTTTTAAACGCGACTGTGTGGCTTGTGGTACCAATTCTGTTGCCTATGTTGCTTATTTTTCAGAAGGGCATGGTAGAGTAGATGGGAGTGATGTATCTTGCCCTGAATGTGATTACAATCCAAAATTAGACAAAGAGCTAGGAGATATTTTGTCTCACCAAATTGAAGTTAGGATTAATTCTGCTGGGTGTAGGATTAACTCTGAGGAACTTATAGAATTAGTTTTATCGAAAGTTAGGAAATTTTGGCCAAGACCGGCAGGAGAAGAGGATGAGGGTGGTGATTAGTGGGGGTCCGTGTTCTGGGAAGAGCACCCTTATTAGGGAATTGGGAAATAAAGGTTATGCTGTTATGAAAGAGGTTGCTCGGAAGGTTCTTGACACTAAAGGGACCAGGGAAGTTAGTGTAGATCTTCAGATGGAGATCGCTTCGAGGCAAATTGAGTGTGAAAATGAATTAAATGATGGTGAAATAACATTTCTTGATAGAGGGTTGGTTGATGTTATGGTTTATAGCAATCATTTTCTTGGAGGGTTGCCGAATGTATTGGAGGGGTTTCAGTTTAGGAATCGATATGATGTGGTCTTTATTCCTGATCGATTACCATTTGAAGATGATGGGTTGAGGATTGAATCTGGGGAAGAACATGCGCAGGCGCTTCACGATGAGGTTTGGAAAGCCTATGAGGATTGCGGTTATGATGTTGAGAGGGTTCCGGTTATGCCACTTGAGGAGAGAGTTGATTATATTATTGACCATCTTAAGAAAGTGAAAGGAGGCGGTAGATAAGGAGGGTTATGATTTGAGTGACATATCAGCTCGTGTTCGAGGCCTATGATGCCTGAGTGGCAGACGCTGTTGACAAATCAGGGATTAAAGAAGGGATTGTGCTTGTAAATTCTATGCATATTACATCCAATGTTTTTATTAATGATGAGGAGTCTGGTTTGAAGGCTGATTTTTTAGAATGGTTGGAGGAGCTTGCGCCTGTTGGAGACTATCGACATCATGCGACAGGAGAAGATAACGCGGATGCGCACCTCAAAAGGACGATTATGGGGCGAGAGGTTGTTGTTGCGATTACAAAGGGTGAGTTGGACTTTGGGCCGTGGGAGCAGATTTTTTACGGAGAGTTTGATGGACAGAGAGACAAGCGAATTTTGATCAAAATTTTGGGAGAATGATCATTTTTCAAAATTCTCATTAGAAATCTTTGCAGTTTTAGAGCGTTTGTTTATCTCTGCAAAGTTTCCTAAAGAGAGTTATGGTAAAAAATTTTGGGGAGTAAAGTTTATAATCTTTAATTTGGGCTGGGTTTGATGAGAAACATAAAAGGTTACGTGTGCTTGGCTGATGTTCACACGGGGAGAGATTATAGTATTCAGATATTGTATGGAAGACATCGCGAAGGAAAAGTTTTATTTGGGAATGTTGAAGGTAATGATTTCGCAGTGTTTGACTCTGAAGAAGAGAGAGATTGTGCTGCTAGGGGAGTAGAACAATTTAGTTTTGTTGAGAGAGTTAGACCTGCTTTGTTGGAGATGAGAATTGCAGAAAGTGACGAGGATGTTGAAACATTAAAGGATGAGGGCTCTTTGGCTGTGGTTGCTTTGGATTCTAATGAAAGGTACAAGCAGCTTGTTGGGCCGGTTGTTGATGGAAGGCCTTCGTTAGATGGGAAAGACTATGCTTTGATGAGACTTACGAATTATACTCCTTTTAACTTGTTTGAAGAAGCGGAGAAGGTTGCCAAAGGAATTGGCAGGCAAAATTGGATTGTGGCGTTTGGGCTGGAAGTTGGCGAGTAATAATACGAACGAATTGTTGATTTTTTTAATATAAATGCTTAAATAATAAATTATAACTAGTTGTGGTTCCTTATTAAAGAGGAATAAAAATGAGACGTTATTTACCAAGAGTTATTGGCTTAGTACTTCCGTTAGCGGTTGCTTTGGGTGTTGGGGGTTGTCCTTTGGAACCACCGAGAGAACGATATGTTCCTAAAACCTCACATACCCTGATGACCAAGCAGGACAGAAACCTGTTTCATTATATTGATCCATACCACCATTTTCCAGATGGGGAAAGACCCCAGAGTTTTGTTGGGCCGATTGAAGCGATTGGTTTTGATGATACGCAAATGCTGATATATGTTGGAGGAGATGAGGGGAGGAGTTTTGTTTATGACCCTAATGTTTACAGAGAGGGGGATGAGGTTAGCTTTTCGATGGAAGTGGGTGAGAGTTTTTATCCTCTTGATTCTGAAAGAAGATTTAGATTTTATGACTTAGTTGAAGATGAAATTCACCTAAGGGGTGCGGAAGAACCGATTGAATTCAAAAGGGCGGTTGTTGTTGAAGATGAGTTGGTTGAGGAAGAGTTATAAAGTTCTTAAAATTTTGTTGTGAATGAAGAAGAGAACATCGGCAGGTATTTT
>JAHITZ010000060.1 GCA_018817405.1 Nanobdellota archaeon | reverse complement strand
TTTAGAACAAGTCAGTTCTCACTATGTTTGTAGATACAGTGAGCGAGTCGTCGCTCATTTTTTTATATTAATCAAAATAGAAAAAGATTGCCGCAATTCATCCCACAGCTAAAGCAACGGGATTTCTTGCGGGACTTTAAGCTTATAATATGCAAATAGATAAATTAAGAACGTATAAATGGCTGTTATTGAAATCAAGAGATGAATAAAATTGGAAACCTCTGGAACCTGTTCAGGAATTATTAATAAAAAACTTCCAAGAGCGACGCTAAATAATACTCCGACAATTATCTGAAAATAGGTTGCTATGTCATTATCAACAGGCTTATTTAGTTTCTTGATGAACTCGGATTTTAACTTCTTCCCCATATAAAACACAAGTATAAGAGAGTTTTAAGTTTTGTTATGACAGGAAAAATATAAAAAGATAAAGTGAGTGTTGTTTTTATGAACTGGAGAGTATTTTTTGGATGGATTTTTGTAGTGCTTGGAGTTTTAGGATTGTCATATGGAGACATAAGTGACACCGCTACTGTACTTACCCTTGGTATTGGCGTTTATTTGCTCGTTAATGCGGAAAAGAAAGAGAGAAAGAAAAAATAACATCAAACCATTCTACTTATTTACCAAACACAAACAACAAACTTTTTATACTCAACCAACCAACCAGATACATGAGAAAAACAAGTAGAATTTTAAAAATAATGTTGCCTATTGCACTAGCCATAAGAATTGCAGGTTGTCCAATACCAATGCCTCCGTCAATTCAAGATGTTTATACTGTAACCCAACCACCAAGAGGCCAGACAACTACTACCACTTACAGTCCTCCTGTAGATACAACCCCCCCAAGAATAATCTGTGGGGGCGGCCCGGGAATTAGAGTGTACGACCCTGAAGGCAACCTTTTACCCGAGTGTCCATAAAAACAATTATTTCTTCTGCCTGTAATCCTCAATCGCCTTCCTCAACGCCCTTGTTCCCAAAATAGAACAATGAACTTTCACAGAAGGAACATCCCCTAAACCGTCAACAATTTCCCTATTAGACATTTTATAAGCTTCCTTTAAAGTTTTCCCCTTTACTAATTCGCACATTATATCTGTCGAAGCAATTGCAGCCACACAACCATAAGTCTCAAACTTAACATCTTTAATTTTATCACCTTTAACTTTCAGATAAATTTTCATTATATCCCCGCACTTGAAGTTCCCCTCTTCCCCAACTGCATCAGCATCTTTAATTTTTCCAGAAAACTTCGGATTTTTAAATCTCTCAAGAATTTCATCAGAATACATGCTCTTCTTCCTCCTTGCCACATGGCGAAATTTCTCTCAACCTCTTAACAATTCTAGGCAAAACTTTCAAAACATGATCAATCTCTTTTTCTGTTGTAAACCTGCTCAAACTCAAACGCAAACTTCCATTCATATTTTCATGACTTAAACCAAGAGCTTTCAAAACATAGCTTGGTTTTAAATCTCTTTCAGAACAAGCACTTCCAGTTGAAGAAGAAATCCCTTTATCCCCTAACGAAGCACCAATTGCCTCTCCTTCAATAAACCTAAAAGAAAAATGAATATTATTGCACAATCTTTTTTCTCCAGTCGGCCCATTTATCTTAACATCTGGAATTTTCTCCAGCACTCCTTTAATCAACTTATCTCTCAATTTCCTCATCTTAACAATGTGCTTTGAACCCATAGCCAACTTAACAGCCTCGGCAAAACCGACAATCCCAGGAACATTTTCAGTTCCAGCCCGCAAACCATTTTCCTGAAAACCGCCATGCTGCCAACTGTCCAGCTTAACGCCTTCCCCCACGTACAACGCCCCAACTCCCTTTGGTCCGTGAATTTTATGCCCGTTCAAAGTAACTAAATCCAAATTCATTTTCTTAACATTCAACTCTGTCTTAGTAAAACTCTGGCAGGCATCTGTATGAAAATAAATTCCCTTCTTTCTGCAGACCTCCCCTATCTTCATAAGGTCATTTATAGTTCCAACTTCATTATTCCCGTGAATCACTGAAACTAAAATCGTCTTTTCATTAATTGCCTTTTCCAGTTCAGCAAGTTTAACAAAACCCTCTTCATTAACATCCAGATAAGTTACATTAAAACCCTGTTTCTCTAACCACTTACAGCTTTCCAAAACACACTTATGTTCAACCTTTGTCGTTACAATCTGGTTCCCCTCGTCCTTGTTTGCAAATGCAACCCCTTTCAAAGCAAGGTTATTCCCTTCTGTTCCCCCAGAAGTAAAAACTATTTCCTCGGATTTTGCACCAATTGAATCTGCAATAACTTTCCTGGCTTTTTCCAAACTCTTTTTTGCTGCCCCCCCAAGAGAATGAAGCGAAGATGCATTTCCATAACTCTCGCTAAAAAAAGGTTTCATAACTTCCAAAACTCCTTCATCCACTTGTGTTGTTGCTGCATTGTCTAAATAAACTTTTGATTTCATCTTAACCTCCGGCATAACTGCCGCAACCCATGGGACAGCTCTCGCAGTTATTACAAACATGTTTCTCAACTAACCTCAACATAGGCATAACTGTCTTCTTGTTTAACGAGTATATTCTTTTCTTTCCCTTTTTCTCAACATTCAAAATCTTACATCTCCTCAAATGCTCTAAATGGTGGCTAACATTGCTCTGCTCCCCCCCTACTTTTTCAACGATCTCGCCCACACTCAAGGCCTTTTCTTTCAAACACAAGATTATCGCCAACCGAGTCCCGTTTGAAAAATTGGCGAAAAAACTGTCATATGACCTACTTTTCATATGAAATATTAATCATGTGAGTTTATAAATTTTTTTGTTTGTCCAGTATCTCCGCACAAGAATAAAAATTGCAGATTTATTTTTTGCAACAAATCAGAAAAACGATGCGCCACCGCACCTTAAAAGGCGCGGTTTGATGGCACTCGTTTTTTGGATGCTCAAGATGCTAACTCCACACTTAAGCGTGGAGTTTTCTCAAGCATCTTGACATAATCAATTTTGTGCGGAAAAAATTCAACGACGAAAATTGCACGAAATTGAACCATTTGGGTGGGTTAGGTGGGACAAAAAATAAATCTGAAAAGTCTATGCTGAGATACTGTTGTCTTTAAAACTCCCAACACCTTTCCCCGCTCTTCAAGAAAATTTAAAAACCCTTATTATCTTAACCATTTTGGTGCTAAAAATGAGATTAAACATTGTAATCGGAGGCAAAGCAGGTCAAGGAATAAATAAAGTATCTGAAATAGTTTCACAAACCCTCACAAACCAGGGCTATTTCACTTTCAACTATCGCGATTATCCTTCAATAATCCGCGGTGGACATAATTTCAACATCCTCTCAATTTCAGACAAGAAAATAGAAAGCCACGAATCAAAATTAGATGGTATTGTCGCAATGGACGACAACACAATAAAAGTCCATGAAAAAGCACTAAAAAAAGACAGCTTCGTCATCAAACCAGACAACTTCCTAGAATTCGGCAGAAACCTCAACGTTGCACTTGCAGGAGCCCTGATTAAAATTTTGGGCATAGATAAAAAGATTCTAATTGAAGAAATAAAAGAACAACTCAATAACCCTGAATCACTAAAAGCAGCTGAAAAAGGTTACGAAAGCCAAACTAAAAAGTTTGACCTCAAAAAGTTAAACAATAAAATCACAATTCTTTCAGGAAGCAAGGCAGTTACCCAGGGTGCAATAAACTCAGGAATAGATATTTACTTTGCATACCCTATGACTCCTGCAACCCCTGTTCTTCATGAGTTAGCTTCTGAACAACTTAAGCATAATTGCCTAGTCTTTCAAAATGAAAATGAGATAGCAGTTGCAAATGCAGCTCTTGGCGCAAGCTTTTCAGGAGCAAAAGTCATGGTCGGCACATCTGGCGGAGGCTATGACTTGATGACAGAGGCCTTGAGTTTGCAAGGAATGACTGAAATCCCTCTAGTTGTTTACCTTGCTTCTCGCGCAGGGCCTGCAACAGGAATCCCAACATACACAATGCAAAACGACCTAGGCATAGCACTCTACGGCGGCCATGGAGAATTTCCAAGAGTTGTAATAGCCCCAGGCAATCCAATCGAAGCAATAGAAATAACAAACCACGCTTTTTACCTTGCAGAAAAATTCAATACAGCATCTATAATCCTCAGCGACAAACATCTAGCAGAATCAGAATTCTCATCAGAAGAAAAACCTTCTAAACCGCTAAAAATAAAAATTGAAAGGCCAATCCCCGGAGAAAAAAAAGTAGTCAAAGCTTCGAGTTACGAATCAGACAAATATGGTTACAGCACAGAAGACCCTTTTCTTGCTAAAAAAAACGCTGATGAAAGGATAAAAAGATATGAAGAAATAAAAAAGGAATGTAAAAAATTTGAAATGATAAAATTCCACGGAAAAAAAGATTCTAAAAACTTGATAATTGGCTGGGGCTCAACATCTGGCGCAATAAAAGATGCAATCCAAGACCTCGACGCAAAATTCCTGCAGGTTCTTTATCTCAAACCTCTTTCAGACGAAATCAAAGAACAAATGCAAAAAGCAAAAAAAATCATCCTCGTAGAAGGCAACGTCACTGGCCAGCTCGGTCGTCTTCTCAGAGAAAAAACAGGAATCAGCATTAAAAACAGAATTCTAAAGTATGATGGCAGGCCGTTCAGGTCTGATGAATTAAAAGAAGAAATTAGGGAGGTTTTAGAATGACGCAAGAACTCAGAACAGACAGCCCTGTAACCTGGTGTCCTGGATGCCCAAATTTCATAATCCTAGAATCAGCAAGAAAAGCTCTCCTAAACTTAATTAAACAAGGATATAAACGTGAAAATTTTGCAATGACTGTAGGAATTGGTTGCCATGCTAAAATCTTTGATTACCTTGATATCTCAGGAATTTATGGTTTGCATGGAAGAACAATCCCCACAGCAATGGGAATAAAAATCGGAAATCCAAACCTAACTGTGTTAGCATTTGCAGGAGATGGAGATACTTATGCTGAAGGAATCGGCCACTTCGTTCACGCAGGAAGATACAACACAGATATGACCTTAATGGTTCACGACAATCAAACATTTTCACTAACAACAGGTCAGGGAAGCCCAACAAGCCAAGAAAACTATAAAAACAAAGCAGAACCCTTGGGAAAATCCACTCCGCCGTTAAACCCAATTAAATTAGCACTAAGTTCCGAGATAAGTTTCATAGCAAGATGCAATGCAAGAGATATTACACACACCCAAGAAGTCCTAGAAAAAGCAATCACCCACAAAGGCTTTTCATTCATTGAGATTATTCAAGATTGCACTTCTTTCAACCTTGATGTAAACAAACGCGATAAAGATATGTACCAACTCAATTCTCCGTGTAAAACAAAAGACCAAGCTCTAAAACTTGCAGATGAATTTGATTACAACATAAGAAAAGGCAAAATCCCTCTAGGAATTTTCTGGCAGGAAAACAAAAAAACTCTAACTGAAGAATGGCCCCAACTCTCAAACTTAAAAAAGAAAGGCATTGGGTGGAAGGATTTGAAGAGGTGATTCTAGATAAATACTAAAAAAACCATCTATTTTTCATTTCAGAGGCACTTGCTAAAAAATTGTGGGTTTTTTTATAATGTTTACTGGGAACGCAAGCTCCCAGTTTTTTATAATAGAAAACCTAAAAGGTCAAATATCTAAAATTTACATAATTGCCATGGCAAAAGTAATAATCTATGAAGATGAAGAAAAGTCTGTTTGTAGGAGATATAAGGGTTTGCTAGAAGGACATGATGTACATCTCCGATTATGTTGGTTAGGCAGGGCAGATTTACATTTTCTTATGGAGCAGGGATTCCCAGAACAGAATATAAGAAACGAATTTGGAGATTCAAGGCAAGAAAAAGCAGATGTTTATTTTGTAGACGGTCTAGATGGGGAATGCTTTGATATTCTACCTAAACTTCCCAAAAAGTGCTCATTCTTACACTCTGGTAACGAAAGGATCCGAGATGAAGCAAGAAGACAAGGGTATCAAGTTTTAGAAGAAGATGCTGAACCGGAAGAAGCTATTCAACAAGCTCTTTCCAGATAATTAGTTTTTATTCCCAACACGTTGTATCATATTCTTATTATTTATCACAGATCATATTCAAAAACCCATACTCACAATTCCCCCTAATTTTATATAACACTGTTAACACCGAAAACAGTATGTGTGACATCCTCCCAGCCCTAAAGGGTTGACGCGAAGCGTCAATTCCTCACTTCGTTCGGAACTGGGCGTCCTTTCGTTTTACGCGTGGTGCATCTGTTGATTTTCGACGTAATCATAAGCCCGCTAAAATCACTATTCCC